>JAFPRD010000270.1:0-6220 GCA_017401005.1 Lachnospiraceae bacterium | reverse complement strand
ATATAATATTTGAATTTGGAAACACTAAGGTTGTTTCCAGACTTATCGACGGTGAATTCTTTGATATCGATAAGATGAGCTATTCAAATTATGAGACAAAGGTTTCAATTAACAGAAAAGATCTTGTTGATTGTATCGACAGAGCTTGTCTTCTTGTAAAAGAAGGAGATAAAAAGCCTATCGTTTTAAATATAAAAGATGATATGGTTACCATGTCTATCAATTCAATTGTAGGAAGTATGAATGAAGACCTGGATATCGAAAAAGTCGGTAAGGATATTATGATTGCTTTCAATCCTAAATTCTTACTTGATGCACTCAGAGTTATTGAGGATGACACCATCGATCTTTATATGGTTAATGCTAAAGCCCCCTGCTTTATTAAAAACGAAGAAGAAAGCTATATTTACGTAGTTCTTCCCGTTAACTTTACAACTGTATCATAAATGATACAGCTTATGAATTGGAGTACTATGACAACAGTAAATATAAAAGATGAATTTATAAAACTCGGGCAGGCTCTTAAGCTTGCCGGAGTTACTATGTCCGGAGTTGATGCCAAATTTATCATCCAGGACGGAAAAGTCAAAGTAAACGGCGAGGTTGATACAAGACGCGGCCGCAAGCTTTATGACGGTGATAAATTTGAATATGACGGAAAAGAATATGTTATTAAAGCGGTGAACTGATGATAATCAATAGAATTGAGCTTACTGATTACAGAAATTACGAAGCTCTTGAGCTTGATTTTGATAAAGGTACAAATATCCTTTTCGGAGATAATGCTCAGGGAAAAACAAATATACTTGAAGCTATCTATGTTGCCGCTACCACAAAATCTCACAGAGGAAGTAAAGACAGTGAGATTATAAGATTTGGGTGCAATGAAGCTCATATACGTACTTATCTTGAAAAAGGCGGTGTGGCTTCAAAGGTTGATATGCATCTTAGAAGTTCTAAGTCAAAAGGCATAGCAATAGACGGTCAAAAGATTAAAAAAGCCACTGATCTGATGGGGCTTTGTAATGTAGTATTTTTTTCACCGGAAGATTTAAATATTATAAAGAACGGGCCTTCATATCGCAGAAAATTCATCGATATGGAGCTTTGTCAGCTTGATAATTTCTATCTTTACAATCTTAATAACTATAATAAAATCGTAAATCAAAGAAATCAGCTTCTTAAAGATTTATATTTTAATCCTCAGCTTAAAGATACTTTGCCTATTTGGGATGACCAGCTTATAAGTTACGGAAGTAAAGTCATCGAAAGAAGAAGGCAATTTGTAGGCCAGCTTGGAGATATCATCTTTGATATACATAAAAAGCTGTCCGGAGGAAAAGAAAGTATTAAGGTTATATATGAACCTGATACGACTGAAGAAGAATTTGCCGAAAAGCTGAAGGCAAATCATGAAAGAGATATAAAGAGCAAAATTACATCAGTAGGACCTCACAGAGACGACTTTTCCTTTGAAATAGAGGGAGTTGATATTAGAAAGTTCGGATCTCAGGGTCAGCAAAGAACTGCGGCTCTATCTCTTAAGCTTTCAGAAATTGAGATAGTTAAAAATATTACAAAAGATACTCCGATCCTTTTACTTGATGATGTCTTATCGGAGCTTGACAGTAAGAGGCAAAACTATCTTTTGGACAGTATAGGAGATATACAGACTATAATCACATGTACCGGTCTGGAAGAATTTGTAGACGGCAGATTTACTGTCAATAAAGTTTACGAAGTAGATAACGGAATTGTCAGTCTTAAACAAAATTAATCTGTTTTGATTCTAAAGAAAAGGAAATAAAAATGAGCGAAGAAAGTCTTAACAACACATCGGTTGAAAATGAATACGGCGCCGACCAGATTCAGATTCTTGAGGGACTTGAAGCTGTAAGAAAGCGTCCCGGAATGTATATCGGAACTACGGCTAGCCGCGGTCTTCATCATCTTGTTTACGAAATAGTAGACAACTCGGTTGATGAAGCTCTTGCGGGATATTGTAATACCATAACCGTTACCTTAAACAATGATAATTCATGTACCGTAACGGATAACGGACGCGGTATTCCCGTAGGTATCAACCATAAAGCAGGTCTTCCCGCTGTAGAAGTTGTATTTACCATACTTCACGCCGGCGGTAAATTCGGCGGTGGCGGTTATAAGGTTTCCGGCGGACTTCACGGAGTAGGTGCGTCTGTTGTTAACGCGCTTTCAGAGTGGCTTGAAGTTGAGATAAAGAGCGGCGGAAAAATTTATAAACAGCGCTACGAAAGAGGTAAAAAGAGTTACGACCTTAAGATAATCGGAGACTGCGATAAAGAAGAAACCGGTACAAAGGTTACTTTCCTTCCTGACAAGGAAATCTTTACCGAAACTACCATCTTTGATTTTGATATTTTAAAAGTTAGACTCAGAGAGATGGCTTTCCTTACAAAGGGACTTCGTATAATTCTTAAAGATGAGAGAGACGAAGAACATTCAAAGTCTTTCATCACAGACAGTATGATCGAAGAAGCCAAGGAAGCTGCTCTTGGAAAAGACCTTGAAGAATCTCAGATTTCCAATCTGATCGGCAGAGCGGAAGCTGATGTTGAGGAGCAGAAAAAAGAAGGAGTGTACGAGTCCGCCGATTCCTCCGAGAGCGGAGAAGGACAGTCAAATTCCGAAACTGCTTTAGATGAAAAGAAGAAAAAATCCAAGTTCCGTGAATTCCATTACGAAGGCGGAATCAAGGAATATGTTACTTACCTTAACAGAAGCAAGACAGCGCTTTACGAAGATGTTTTGTATTTTGAAGGCGAGAAAAACGGCGTATACGTAGAAGTCGCTTTCCAGCATAACGATTCCTTCAACGAAAGCGTATTCTCCTTTGTAAACAATATTAATACTCCCGAAGGCGGTACACATCTTCAGGGATTTAGAAATGCCCTTACAAAGACATTCAATGATTACGCCAGAGGAA
Organism: Lachnospiraceae bacterium; assembly: GCA_017401005.1. Classification (GTDB taxonomy): domain Bacteria; phylum Bacillota; class Clostridia; order Lachnospirales; family Lachnospiraceae; genus AC2028. The sequence continues at coordinate 3,255 of JAFPRD010000270.1, read as the reverse complement.
GCAAGATATTAAAAGACAGTGAGCCCAATCTTTCAGGAGACGATATTAGAGAAGGACTTACCGCGATTATCAGCGTAAAGATCGAGGACCCTCAGTTTGAAGGACAGACTAAGCAAAAGCTCGGAAACAGCGAAGCCAGAGGCGCAGTTGACAACATTGTAACAGAAAAGCTTACTATTTTCCTTGAGCAGAATCCGGTGGTAGCAAAGGCAATCTGCGAAAAGTCCGTACTTGCGCAGCGCGCAAGAGAGGCTGCAAGAAAAGCAAGAGACCTTACAAGACGTAAGACAGTTCTTGACGGTATGGGACTTCCCGGAAAGCTTGCAGACTGCTCGGATAAGAATCCGGAAAACTGTGAGATTTATATCGTAGAGGGAGATTCCGCGGGAGGAAGCGCAAAGACCGCAAGATCGAGAGCTACACAGGCAATACTTCCTCTTAGAGGTAAAATCTTAAACGTAGAAAAGGCAAGACTCGATCATATTTACGGAAATGCGGAAATCCGTGCTATGATCACAGCGTTCGGTACCGGTATAAACGAAGACTTTGATATTACTAAGCTTCGTTATAACAAAATCATCCTTATGACCGATGCGGACGTTGACGGTGCTCATATCAGTACCTTGCTCCTTACATTTATTTACAGATTTATGCCCGAACTTATCAAGCAGGGACATGTATTTTTAGCTAAGCCTCCTCTTTATAAGCTTGAGAAAAATAAGAAAGTCTGGTATGCATACAGCGACGAAGAGCTTGACAGTATCTTAAATGAAGTCGGCCGTGACCAGACCAACAAGATTCAGCGTTACAAAGGTCTCGGAGAGATGGATGCTGAGCAGCTTTGGGAGACAACCATGGATCCCGAGAGAAGAATCCTTCTTCGTGTAAACTACGATGAAGAGATGCGTTCGGAGCTTGACGTAACCTTTACAACCCTTATGGGAGATAAGGTTGAGCCACGCCGTGAGTTTATCGAAGAAAACGCTCAGTTCGTCAAAAACCTAGATATTTAAAGGGATTTGTTCGGTAGATATCTGTATATATAAATGAGGAAAACAAAATGGATGATACTATTTTCGACAAAATACAGGAAGTCGATCTAAAGGAAAGAATGGAAACCTTTTACATCGATTACGCGATGAGCGTTATTGCTTCTCGTGCCCTTCCTGATGTAAGAGATGGTCTTAAGCCTGTTCAAAGACGTGTTCTCTACTCTATGGTAGAGCTCAACAACGGCCCCGACAAACCGCACAGAAAAAGTGCCCGTATCGTCGGAGATACTATGGGTAAATATCACCCTCACGGTGACAGCTCAATTTACGGTGCGTTGGTAAATATGGCTCAGGACTGGTCTATGAGATATCCTCTTGTAGACGGTCACGGAAACTTCGGATCTATGGACGGCGACGGTGCAGCAGCCATGCGATACACCGAGGCAAGACTTTCCAAAATCAGTATGGAGCTTCTTGCGGATATCAATAAAGATACCGTTGACTTTGTAGATAACTTCGATGGAACCGAGACAGAACCAACGGTTCTTCCAAGCCGCTATCCCAACCTTCTTGTAAACGGAACTACCGGTATTGCGGTAGGTATGGCTACAAATATCCCTCCTCACAACCTTGGAGAGACTATAGATGCGGTTGTAAAGATTATCGATAATACCGTTAACGAAAACAGAGAGACGACTATAGAGGAAATCATGGATATCGTTAAAGGTCCTGATTTTCCTACAGGAGGAACTATTCTTGGACACCGCGGAATCGAGGAAGCTTACCGCACCGGACGCGGAAAGATAAGAGTTCGTGCCGTAACGGAGATTGAGACTCTTCCCAGCGGAAAGACTCAGATTGTTGCTACCGAGCTTCCTTATATGGTAAATAAAGCTAACCTTCAGCAAAAGATAGCTGAGCTCGTTAAGCTTAAAAAGATTGACGGAATTACAGCAATCCGCGACGAGTCAAACCGTGAAGGTGTAAGACTTGTAATCGAAGTAAGAAGAGATGCCAATGCAAACGTCATCTTAAATCAGCTTTACAAGCATACACAGATGCAGGATACCTTTGGTGTTATAATGCTTGCTCTTGATAAGAACCAACCAAAGGTTATGAATATCCGCGAGATGCTTACCTGCTATCTTGACCATCAAAAGGATGTTGTTACAAGAAGAACCAAGTACGATTTAAACAAGGCTGAAGAGAGAGACCATATTTTACAGGGACTCTTAAAAGCTCTTGATTTTATTGATGAAGTAATCAGCATAATCCGTTCAAGCTCCAATACACAGGAAGCTAAGGAAAGACTTATCGAGAGATTCGGTATCGATGATGTACAGGCACAGGCTATCGTTGATATGAGACTCAGAGCTCTTACCGGTTTGGAAAGAGAAAAGCTTCTTGACGAGCATAACGAGCTTGTTGCAAAGATTTCCGAGCTTAAGGCTATCCTTGCTGATGAGAAGCTTCTTCTTGGAGTAATCCGTAAGGAAATCATTGAAATCGGTACAAAGTACAGAGATGAGAGAAGAACAAGCATCGGCTTTGACGAGCTTGATATTCTTGACGAGGATCTTATCCCCAGAGAAAATACCGTAATTGCAATGACAAGGCTCGGATATATCAAGAGAATGTCACCCGACAATTTCAAGGCTCAGCACAGAGGCGGTAAGGGAATCAAGGGAATGCAGACCATTGAGGACGATTATATCGAAGATCTCCTTATGACTACGACCCATCATTACTTAAACTTCTTTACCAGCTACGGCCGTGTATACAGACTTAAAGCTTACGAGATTCCCGAGGGAAGCCGTACATCAAGAGGTGTAGCGATAGTTAACCTCTTGCAGCTCGGACCCGACGAGAAGATTACCGCTATAATTCCTGTATCAAAGTACGATAATGACAGAAACTTCTTCATGGTTACCAAGAACGGTACCGTTAAGAAGACCTTACTTTCAGAGTTTGCTAATGTCAGAAAGAACGGACTTATAGCAATTAACCTCGTTGACGGCGATAAGCTTATCGAGGTTAAATGTACCAATGCCGAGAGCGATATATTCCTCGTTACAAAGCAGGGAATGTGTATCAGATTCAAAGAAACTGACGTAAGACGTACCGGAAGAAGTTCAATCGGTGTAATCGGTATGAACTTAAATCCCGGAGACGAGATAATCGGTATGCAGCTTGCAAGCCAGGGAACAGAGCTTCTCTTCATCTCCGAAAGAGGATACGGAAAGCGTACTCTTATGGATGAGTT
>JAFPRD010000025.1:0-5102 GCA_017401005.1 Lachnospiraceae bacterium | reverse complement strand
CATTAACAGAGCTACAGTCTCATCAGCAACCTTGATATCATAACTTACATACTCACCAGCAACACCGTTAGTTCCGGTCTTACCAAAACCTTCATACTTTGTACCGGTGCTCTTTATATAAGGAACATAAATCTGGAATCCTACAGTAGGATCGTCCATTGTCCAGGTTGCACCCTTCTTAACATCGTCATCAAGTGACTTGTCATCCTTGATGAGGTACTTGTTAAGAGCGGTAACAACACCGCTTGCTGCATCTCTCTTCCAAGCCTCGGGAGCCTCAGCATAAACCTTGGTCTCACCGGTTACAGGGATAGAGTTGTTAGCGTCATCAACATAAGTGTAGGTACCCTTGATTGTGATAACGTCGCCAGCCTTAGCCATGTATACCTTGTAAGGTGAAATAGTTGTTACATAGTTGTTGATCTGATCGCCTTCGGTCATTTCAAACTTGAAAGTACCAAGTGAAGCGATACCAGAAGTGATATCAATACCATTCTCATCAAGGAGCTGGTACTTGATTTCTGTTAAGTCGCCAGCAACAACCTTATTGGTTGTGATAACGATTGACTTAACTGAATCCTTCTTAGGATTGATTGCTACGAAAGAACCAACGGGCTCTTCAGCATTGTCATACTGTACGAAGTATGTCTCGCCCTTCTGGAAAGGAGCAAGGAACTTAACGATAACAACGTTCTTGTCATTAGCGTCAGCAGTTACTGTGTCAACGTCTGAAGGATAAACCTTAACGCCGTTGATCTCATAGTAAGCCTTGAAAGCTGTCTTGTCGATACCTGTTACAGGTGTCTTGAAGGTAACTCTGATTGCATCAAGAGCTGACTGCTCAACTGCTGCAACATCATAACCAGCAACAACGGGAACGGGAGTCTCAAGTCTCTTTCCAGGCCACTCAGCGCTCTGGTATACGCTAGCGGTAAGAGTGAATGTACCACTCTTTGTGAATGTTACCTTGAAGGTGTTTCCACCAGGAACAAGTGCGTCTACCTTCTCAACTGTTACTGACTCGTCAGCAGCAGCAAGATCACGGTAGTCTGTATCCTTCTCATGAACGAAGGTTACGAAGTAGGGCTGATTAAGACCAGCCTTGTTAGCTGTTAAATCAACAGCGTTGCCCTCTGCATCTGTTACAGCGAAATCGCCGATTTCTGTTGCGCTCTTCTTAACTCTAACCTTAAGCTTGAAATCAGCAAGCTGCTGACCATCAAGGTTGTTAACGAAGATCTCAACTGTTGTTGTACCAAGACCCTTAGCATAGATCTTGTCTTTCTTGCTGCTTGTCTTAACGATAGACTTGTCTGCACTCTTAAGAGTGATGTCCATCTTCTTAGAATCGAAGCCCTTTACAAGCTTTGAAACCTTGTAACGGCTAGGAGTCTTACACTTGGTGCCGTCTTCAGCAATACCCTGTGATCCCTTAAGATAGATGATCTTTGTCTTCTTCTTAAGCTTGATGTCTGATGTACCCTCTGCTGCAGAAGCAGGAATAGTACCGATCACAAGAACAAGTGCAAGGACGAGAGCAAGAGCTCTGAAGAATTTCTTCATGTGTCTGTTTCCTCCTTAAAAAATATGATGGTTTCTGATACGCCCCGTGCTGCATACTCGCATGGCGCGAATCGTTCCAATAACGGGTTGATTGTACCACAAACCGGATAAGAGTTCAAGTACTTTTCCCCCCTACAAAGCCGTTTCTAGGGAACTAAAAGGCTTTGAAAGCATTAAAACATGGCACTTTGACATAACTTTAACATGTTTGTGAATTTTTTGTGACATTTGACGCAATTTAGCTTTTTTGGTACTTTGACCACGTGTTGACCACATATTTTTTCGTAAAATACGGCCCCGATCTGTCTGCCTTCGTATATAAGTATAAATCAAGAAAATACGGAGCTCCCGACCAGGAAACCCCGTATTCTGATTTATACTATATTCTATTATATTATTTATAACTTATATATTCTAACTACTTCAGCTTCAAGTCCGTCTTTGGCACATACAGTCTTATGCAGTACGGGAGCACTGATGATATCCCTGATAGCCTCGGGTATCTCTACGCCGGAGAGCTTGTGAAGCTCGTCAAACAGCTCGAAGTCATCCTTTTTATCATACTCAGGCGATATGGAGTTGAGTACGGCTCTCGAGAACTTGTAAGGGCTGGCTGTGGATGCTATCACTGTGCAGGTATCATCGCCTGTTTTAGCTTTATACTTGTTATATACTGCAGCAGCTACGGCTGTATGAGTATCTATGATATAGCCTTCCTTTTTGTAAAGGTCTGCTATAGCCTGTGACATCTCGGCATCTTCAGCATATCCGCCTATGAACAGGCCGAGCTTTTCCTTCATTTCCTTTGTCAGCTTGTACTTTCCTTTTTCCTTAAGGTCCTTCATAAAGGCTGCGGTCTTGTCTCCCGCTATCTCATATATCAGTCTCTCAAGGTTGCTTGAGATAAGGATATCCATGCTGGGCGAGGATGTAAGGTAGAACTCACGGTTCTTGTCATATACGCCGGTCTCGAAGAAGTCAGTCAGTACCTTGTTCCTGTTGGATGCGCATATGAGCTTGTTGACCGGCACGCCCATCTTGTAAGCGTAGTATGCTGCAAGGATGTTTCCGAAGTTGCCGGTAGGTACTACGAAGTTGATCTGCTTAGGGTATAAGCGGCTGAATGCATATACATAGTATGCTACCTGAGGTATCAGACGTCCTATATTGATGGAGTTGGCTGATGAGAAACGATAGCCCTTGGCTTTCATCTTCTCTGCCAGCTTCTTGTCTGTAAATATAGCCTTTACCGCTGACTGGGCATCATCGAAGTTGCCTTCTATACCTATTACATTTACATTCTTGCCCTTCTGGGTCACCATCTGCTTTTCCTGTACACGGCTTACACCATGCTTGGGATAAAATACCACGATGCTGGTACCGGGTACGTCGGCAAATCCTGCGAGTGCCGCTTTTCCGGTATCACCGGAAGTTGCGGTAAGGATAACTATCTCTTCCTTAGCTCCGCACTTTTTAGCCGAAGTGGTCATAAGGTAAGGCAGTATCGAGAGTGCCATATCCTTAAATGCTATGGTCCTGCCATGGAAAAGCTCTAAGTAGTAAGCTCCGTCAGCCTCTACAAGTTTGGTGATCTCCTCGGTATCAAACTTGTCCGTATTATATGCGCCCTTTATACATGCCATAAGCTCTTCTTCTGTAAAGTCTGTAAAGAACAGCTTCATGACTTCATATGCCACATGTGCATAATCCATCCTGGCTAAAGCTTCGAAGCTCACTTTAAGCTTCGGGATCTCGTCCGGTACGTACAATCCGCCGTCCGGTGCTATACCGTTAAGGATGGCCTCGCTTGCAGTGGCGGTAATGTCCTTGTTTCTCGTGCTATGGTATGTTATCTTCATATGGAACCTCACTTATTACGTTAATCCACCTCATCCGTCACCTGGCGGTGACACCTTCCCCTCGAGGGGAAGACCGGATCGGTTCATGTCCTACATACTACCACGAGGGCATGAAAAATGCAATAAAAACTTGAAAAAGCTCCGGCCTGTAAATATACAGTCCGGAGCTCTTTCTAAAACTATATTTATATTTTTTAAGGTCAGAAATAATATCAATCCTTGAAGAACTCGTGACATCCGTACTTGCATATGAATGTAAGAGTGTCAAACCATGATGCGGTGGATGCCGCAGTGGCGGATCTCATGAAGAAGTAAAGCGCTCCGTCCGAATAATCCTCACCGGATAAGCAGCGGTCAACTGCTTCCCTTGTCACATCATCAACGACCACTCTGTAGTAAGCGCCGTTTGAGATAGGTGAGAACTGCTTCTTCTCAAATACTACGCCTTCGATATCATTCGGGAATTCTTTCTCGTAATTTACACGGTTGAGGATTACATTGGCTACGAGGATCCTGCCGTATACGTCCTGATCTCCTGCCTCAGCCTGTACTATCCTGCAGAGTATCTCATACTCTTTCTCGGTTACTTTCTTGGTAAACTTCTCATTGTACTTGTTCTTAAGTATTCCGGAAGCATTTCCGTCACCATATTTGGAACTGCTCGAGGTGGAAGTCCTTTTTATAGTCTTTTTCTTCTTGTCGGCGTCACGTTTAACAAGTGCGTCGGTACGCGAGCTCTTCTCTGCCGCAATATCACCAGTCTGAATTTTGAGCATCAACATCGAAAGACCTTTACAATGCTTCTTTACTGCCGATTCGATAAACTCATCTGTGAGTTCTTCGGTTTCAGGCTTATCATCGGGCTGTTCCGAAGCAATAACAACCTCAACATTTTCATTTTCATCTTCTGCAGCCTTCACAGCCTTAAAAGGTGTAAACACGGTGCCTGCCAGTATGGCGCATGCAAGCAGAAGAACAAAACTTCTCTTTATTTTAGCCATATTAACTACCCCATTTCTCTGCCGGTTTTTACCGGAGCAAGGGATAGTATACTACGATATTATCAAATTTGCAAGCATTTTTTACGAATTTATTACATTTTCATCAGATATTTCTTAAAACTTTTCGAAAATTCAAGGGTTTCATAGATGTTAATATATTCCCTTTTTGATACTCCATCCATGAAATTTCGGGTCCATTTTCGATATTTTTTGAAGTTTTTTTGATTTTGGAGGTCATTTTTTTCATTTTTAACCCCATTTTTTTGATTTTGGTCCAAAAACAGATTAGGTCGTTCGTCAAGAGAATTTATTCTACGTTTGTCGTCTATAAGGTCTTTCCTGACATTTTTCCTTTCGGCACAATTTGTACCCGCAGCTTCTGTTTTTCCCAACATCTTGTTTTCTACATCTGTAGATTTGCCGTTTTCCTTAATCGGATTCTGCCGCCTTCTTACTGCCTCTTCCAGGCTGTCGGCAGCTTTGTTATATGCTATGGCCGCTTCCGTCTCGTCCGTATAGGTTCCCACCTTGAGACTTCCTATAAAATGGATTTTTACTTCATATTTTTTCCTGCCGCCGGCCTCTTTTGTATATACTCCCCTGAATCTGTTGACAACCACCAGATTTCCGTATCTGAAATCGGTTTCATCCCCGTTTTTAAAATAATAATCCCTGTTCT
>JAFPRD010000024.1:0-8630 GCA_017401005.1 Lachnospiraceae bacterium | reverse complement strand
GTCTCTCTCGGGGTCAGCCTTCATAAATCCTTCGTGAAGGGCAGCGTATGAAGCAAGAGTGTTCTCCTGTCTTCTGTGGTTCATGAGCCTGATAATATTTTCGCCCTCGTTAAGCTTAACCTTAATGGGCTGTGATACCTTAAAGCTCATGGTATCTGCTGTCTCTTCAAGGAAATCGTCGTAAAATACGTTTGCATTTTCATTGTAGGAGGTGGCTACCTGGAGCCAGCTTCCGATCCCCGGTTCCTTACCTGTTGCGTACTCAACGGAAAGTTCATATTCGCCGGATACAGGGACATAAACGTTAAGCACTGCCTCTGAGCTCATGGCTCCTACGGGCGAATGGTCCGGGCCCGTTCCGTCGAAGGTTCCGATATTTGTGATGTATTCAAAATTTTCGCCGGTTATCTCTTCCGCATTCTTTCTCATGCCGCCTTTTCCGGTAAGCTCCATATCTGCGGCGGTAAATTCTACTTCAAGGCCTTCCCCGGAGACTACCGCGCCCTTAATATTGGGGGCATAGGTATATTTCGCATTCTCTGCATTTGAGAAGGTTGCGTTATCCCAAAGGTAGTAGCAATTATCAACTTTGATAAAGTCAACGTCCCAATCAAAATATGTCTTTGCATCAACGGTCTCATGTCCGCAGGTTCCCACAGCGGCGCCGGCGCAAAGGTTTGTTCCGATATCGTTGTACATACCGAACTTAAGGCCTTTTCCGTGAATGTAATCAGCAAGAGCCTTAAATCCTGAAGGGAATTTTACTTCCTCGTTTGAAAGAAGGCCGTAGGCTCTTTCAGGCTTATAGCATCCGTCGTCCAAAACAACGTATTTATATCCTAACTTATCAAGACCCAGCTCTACGATCTTGTCAGCCATATCCTTGGTAAGCGCCTCCGTATTTCCGCTTCCGAAAGCGTTCCAGCTGTTCCAGCCCATGGCAGGGAGGCGTCCCTTTTTCTTGCCCGCAAGAACCTCGCCGTTTTTGAAACTGTCAAATCTTGCCGCTTTATCGGTTATCACTACAGGTCTGTCCATAACGAATTCCTTCCAAATCTTTGTAATTTGCTCCCTTGGGAGTTTTTCTTTAAAACAAAATACAGTGGCCAAAGGTCATCGCCTTAAGCCACTGTAATTATAGTTTATCTCTTATATTCGGTTAAACTCAATAAACATCATTTAATGCCCAAATAATGCTAATTTAAGGCAGCTGGGTTTAGATGTTTAAAAGGTCGGAGTACTCCTTAAGAGCGCCCTCGGTCTCATGAGCAAGAACCTTCTTTGCAAGCACCTTACCGAGCTGAACGCCTTCCTGGTCGAAGCTGTTGATATTCCATACAAATCCCTGGAACATAACCTTGTTCTCAAAGTGTGCAAGTAATGCACCCAATGCTTCGGGAGTAAGCTTATCGCCGATGATGATGCTTGAAGGTCTTCCGCCTTCGAAGTTCTTGTTATTATTCTCGTCTTTCTTTCCGAGGGCGAAAGCAACGATCTGTGCGGCAACGTTAGCGCAAAGCTTCTGCTGGCTGGTGGATCCCTGGATATCTACATCTGTTCCGATCTGGCTGTTTTTAAAGCCGATAAACTGAAGAGGCACAATGCTTGTTCCCTGGTGAAGGAGCTGGTAGAAGGAGTGCTGTCCGTTGGTTCCGGGCTCACCGAAGATTACGGGTCCGGTTACGTAGCTTACAGGCTCGCCAAAACGGTTTACGCTCTTTCCGTTTGACTCCATATCAAGCTGCTGAAGGTGAGCAGGGAATCTTGAAAGAGCCTGTGAGTAAGGAAGAACGGCTGTTGAAGGATATCCGAGCACGTTTCTTTCATATACTCCGATAAGAGCATCGAGCATAGCGGGGTTCTTTAAAAGGTCTTTGTTTGCACAAAGCTTGTCCTGCTCGGCAGCGCCGTTTAAGAATCTTGCAAATACATCGGGTCCGAAAGCAAGGGAGAGGATTGCTCCGCCTACACCGGAAGTAGAGGAGAATCTTCCGCCGATATAATCATCCATAAAGAATGCCTGGAGATAATCTGAGCTCTTTGCAAGAGGTGAAGTTTCGCTTGTAACGGCGATCATATGCTTTGAAGCATCAAGTCCCGCCTTCTTTAAAGCGTCCTTAACGAAGGACTCATTAGTAAGGGTCTCAAGGGTGGTTCCTGATTTTGATACTAAAATAAAGATTGAATGAGCAACATCAACAGATGCAAGAACTGCTGCCGCATCATCGGGATCTACGTTGCTGATAAACTTTGCTTCCATCTTGAAGCAGCCGTTTTTCTTAGCCCAGTTTTCAAGGGCAAGGTACATAGCTCTGGGGCCTAAGTCGCTTCCGCCGATACCGATCTGTACAACGGTGGTGAACTTTTCTCCCGCTGCGTTAACGATCTCGCCGTTATGAACCTTGTTGGCAAAATCAGCGATCTTTTTCTGCTCGCCGAGATAGAACTCTCTCTTGTCGCCGCCGTCGGCATTTACGGCCTTTCCAAGCTGTCCTCTGGTCATGTGATGAAGAACCATTCTCTTCTCACCGGTGTTGATCACAGCGCCGTTATAAAGCTCTTCGAACTTCTCGGCAAGCTGAGCTTCCTCGGCAAGTTCCTTAAGTACGGCGATAATATCGTCATCGACAGCTTTTGCGGCGTAGTTGTAGGTCATCCCTTCAGCCATGGGAACGCTGTAATTCTTAACGCGCTCCTTTCCGCTTTCTCCTGCCATAACTTCCTGAAGCTTAACGCTCTTAACGGACTGAAGCTTTTTAAAAGAAGCAAGTGTATCCATGTTATTCCATGCAACCATTTATTTGTCCTCCGTTTGCAAATTATTATCAGTATATAGCGCCCGGACCGGAATCTTTGTCCCAAGCAAAAAAATTATACTTTAATACGCCTTCATTTTCAAGTTTCTTTAGCGAGAAACTCTTGTATTATCGCCTTCTGTCAAAGTATAATAGATTAGATTGTCAAAGGCTTAAAAAGCAAAAAGGAATTATTATTTTGACCGAAATTATAAACGATACACCGGAAATTCAAAAAGCTATACTTGTAGGCCTCGAAACCGCGGATATTTTCCGGAATTCCGGCGACTTCGAGCATTCTATGACCGAGATGAAGGCCCTTATCGAAGCATGCGACCTTGAAGTAGCTTCTACTTTAACTCAGTCCCTGGAACACCCGGAAGCGGGCACATACTTAGGAAAAGGAAAGTGCATGGAGCTTGCGGACCTTTGCCGTGAAACAGGAGCAGAGTACTGCATCTTCGAAGGAAATCTTTCTCCCGTACAGATGAAAAAGCTGGGCGAGATAACAGGCGCCGTCATCTGGGACAGAACAAACCTTATTCTGGAGATTTTTTCAAGGCGCGCCCGCACAAGGGAAGCAAAGCTTCAGGTTGAGTCGGCATACCTCCAGTTTATGCTCCCGAGGCTGACCGGTATGTGGCAGCACTTAGGGCGTCAGGGCGGAAGCAGCGGCGGATCCGGCGGAGGTGGCAGACGCTCCTCTAAGGGTATCGGAGAGACCCAGCTCGAGCTGGACAGACGTCAGATAAACCATCGGTTACACGAGCTTTCCAAGGAGCTTGAAACTATAGACAAGACCAGATCCCTTCAAAGAAAGGGCCGCGAAAAAGGTAATCTACCTTCGGTTGCCCTTGTGGGATATACCAACGCGGGAAAATCTTCTCTTATGAACTGCCTCCTTTCGCTCAGCGAGGAAAACACGCCTGCAAACGAAGAGAAGACGGCCGGAAAGAAAGTATTTGAGAAGGACATGCTTTTTGCCACTCTCGATACTTCTATAAGACGAATCTACACGCCTTCCAAAAAGGACTTTTTGCTCTCGGATACCGTCGGTTTTATAGAAAATCTCCCCCACGGACTTGTTAAAGCCTTCAGGTCTACGCTGGAAGAAACAAAGTATGCGGATCTTCTCCTTATTGTACTTGACAGCGCCGATTCTTACCATAAGCAGCACAGGACCGTTACCGAGAATACGTTAAAGGAACTTGACGCGGGCGATGTGGCGAGGCTTTATGTTATGAATAAATCCGACCTTCTTCCCGAGGACAGCCTAAGGCCTGTTATCGCAAATGAAAATACGATTTATATTTCTACAAAAACTGGAAGCGGGATAAAAGAGCTTCTTGAAAAGATCAATGAGCTGACATACGGTTCGCAAAAGATCATCAAGGCTTTGCTGCCCTACAATAAGGGCGATCTGTTAAGCAGTCTTCACAGCTGCGGCGCGATCATAGAAGAAGAATACGTTTCGGAAGGGATCAAAATAAAAGCTGCATGTCCTCCCCGATTCGTCGGCGAACTTATCCAATACGAAGAAAGGCCTGACAATGCTTCACTTTAATTCATCAGAAATCAGCAAACCTAAAAATACCAAGGCAAACACTATTTGGTATATGATCATCCAATATACTGTCCTTATACTGATTTTGATGATCATAGGAATTTATGTTTACGGCCAGTTTTTCAAACATGCGCCTTCATATTTTCACCCCAGATGCGTGGAATATCGCGGAACATGGAACTGGGATACCGGCCTTGGAACAACGGAAAGCTTTGTGGCGCCGGGACAGGTTTCCTCTAAGATCGGTGAAGCCGTGGCCCTTTATACCGTACTCCCCGAAGAGGTTGGGGCGGACGATTATCTTTTTATCCGTACCGGTCTCGATCTTATCGTATACATAGGCGGCGATAAAGTTTTCGATCATAAGCTTACCCAGTCAACTTTGCCCGGTGAAAACGTTAAGGGTATGTGGCTACCCATCAAGGTTCATCCCGAGGATGCCGGAAAGACTCTGTACCTTTATCGTTCGGACGCCCACTATTATAACGGTATTTTAAGCACCTGCTACTGGGGAAATATGCAGGGATTTCTCAAAGTCCTCCTTATCGACAATGAATTTATCCTTTTAATCGCCTTTTCCCTTGTGATATTCGGACTTATAATCTCCGTCGCTTCCGTTATATACAGAATCTACTCAAAAAAGAGCTTTCCTTTAATGTATCTGAGCGTCGGAGTCCTTGCTTCCGGCTTTTGGTTTATACTGGACAATTTCGCCTATCCCTTCCTTTTCTTCAACTATAATGTGGACGGCATTGTCGAGTATCTTATTGTTATGCTTCTGCCTTTTCCTTTTATCAGTTATCTTAACCTTGTCCAGAAGCGCAAATACCAATGGATATACAATATTCTCAACGCTATCCTTCTCGTCGGATTTTTTATTTTCACAAGCCTTCAGTTTTCATCCTCAATGTTTTTCTACGATACTATGTGGATGATGAATGTTTTGCTTGCCATCATCATCCTTGTCTGCTCCGGGGTGCTTTTCTTCGACGTCATCTATAAAAAGAACAGGGACTATCTGACTATCTTCGTCGGTTTCCTGATACTGATCCTATTTGCTCTTATTGAGATTGTTTACCTCAATCTTCCCGTACATAACAACGACGGAATCTTTGCGGCCATCGGTCTTTTGGGAATACTCTTTTGCGCCGTTGTTCACGAGATCACAAACTTAAGGCAGCTTCAGGAACAGACCCTCGAGGCTACGGAGTCAAACCGCGCAAAATCCACCTTCCTTGCGAATATGTCCCATGAGATACGTACCCCGATTAACGCTATTATGGGTATGAACGAACTGATCCTCAGAGAAAACTCCAGCGACAGCATCAGGGAATACTCCGAAAACATCAGATCCGCCAGCCAGACTCTTTTGGAAATCATCAACGATATCCTTGATTTCTCAAAGATCGAGCAGGGTAAGATGGAAATCATCAAAGAAGATTACGATATCAGAGAGCTTCTCCTTTCTGTGATTTCTATGATCAAAGTCAAAGCCGATGAAAAGGGCCTTAGGCTTAATCTTGAGATCGATCCGGATATGCCTAAGGTCCTTCGCGGTGACTCAAAGAGAATCCGTGAGATTATGATAAATCTTCTTAACAACGCCGTAAAATATACTCACAAAGGCTCTGTTACCCTGGAAGTAACCGTAAAGGAAGACGAAAATGACGGTGCTTGCCTTGAGATCAGTGTAAGAGATACGGGTATAGGAATACGGGACGAGGACCGCAACAAGCTGTTTTTACAGTTCGAAAGGCTTGATTTTGTCAGAAACAAGTCCATCGAGGGAAGCGGGCTCGGCCTTGCCATTACAGGAAATCTTGTAAGCCTTATGGGCGGTAATATCGAGTGTAACAGCGCATACGGCGTGGGCAGCGAATTCATTGTTACCATACCTCAAAGTATTATCGATCCCGATCCCATAGGCAACCTCGCTGATTACCATCCCGACGATTACAGCGAAGAAGCGGCTTCAGACGCATCCTTTGTCTGCCCTTCTGCAAGTATTCTTATCGTTGACGACAATGATATGAACCTCAAGGTAGCGGCGGGACTTATTGAGACCACAAAGGCCAAGGTTACCAGCTGTTACAGCGGATACGAGATGCTTAAGCTCATTGTTAAGCATAAATACGATATTATCCTCTTAGACCATATGATGCCGGATATGGACGGAATCGAAACTTTATCCGCAGCCAAAAACCTTACGGGCAACCTCAACACAGAGACTCCCGTGATTGCCCTTACTGCCAACGCCATCGTCGGCGCAAGGGAAATGTACTTGAACAACGGATTTACGGACTACCTTAGCAAACCAATGGATGTTAAGCATCTATCTTCGATGCTTAAAAGCTACCTTCCCGCGGATAAGATAATCTATATCCACGAGAGCGAGCTTGAACACCAGAAGCGCCACAACGCCTACAATTCTTCCGTTATTGACAAGGCTACCGGTCTCAGGTACTGCGGCGATCTCGAGGACTTCTACCATGACGCTTTAAAGCTCTACGCCGAGTCCTTACCGGAGAAGATCGCTTCCATCGAGGAAATGTATAATAAAAAGGACTTCGCAAATTACGAAGTCCTGGTTCATTCCTTAAAGTCAAACTCTATGACCATTGGTGCCACAGACCTTTCGGCTATGGCGAAGGATCTGGAGTTTGCCTGCAAGGAGAAAAATTATTCGTTTGTTGATAAAAACCACAAGCGTTTGCTGGAGATGTGCGGTGTAGTAGCCGAAGAAGCTTCCAAAATGCTTAAGTGATTGCCTATCTTCTTCTGCCGGAGCGTCCTTTGGACCGTGAACGCGATCCTTTGGCCGCTTCCCGCAGTCTGGCTCCGGGTATACCCCGCATCGCCTCAAATGTCTTTCTGCAGCTGTCGCATCTTTCGAATCCGTGTCCAACAGGGAGCTGTCTTCCGCAATCCTTGCAGCGTTTTATAAATTTGTTTTTATTTCCGCTGAGGTAATCTTCTATGGCAAGCTCAGTACTCTTTTTCTCCTCCATAAGCCAATCTTCATCCATAATCTTTCCCATATGTACAGAGAAAAGATGATATAGCTCAAGGAGTTTATAATAGGTCTCAAGTCTCTCGAGATCGTTATTTCCTCTCGGGTATGAAGGCTTTTCCAAAGATACGTCTGCCGCGTAAGTAAGGCAGTAGTGAACCCACTGCGCGAGCACTCTCGGATTGCCGTCATCTATAGGACAGGAGATCATATCGTAGATGACATCCTTTTTGTTGTCCGTATCTCCGTATATAAGGTCAAAGTCAAGGCTTTGATCCTTCAGGGTATGATAAAGAGTCAGCATCCTGTCGATCTTCATCTTTTCGTAGGGCTTTTGAGGTCGGATCCCGAACCATACGGTAAGGATTTCGCTTAATGTTGCATCAAGATTTACCAGCATCCTCGGGAATCCCAAAATAGCGGATTTGATCTGAGGAAGGGGCTTTCCGATCGTGTTTTTCAGAACGGGCAAAAACTCGGGATCCGTCGTAGTCACATAACCAATGTCATATTTTCCGAATCTTCCGGCTCTTCCGGCTATCTGAAGTATCTCATCTGCCTTGAGGTCTCTTCTTTGCTGTCCGTCAAACTTCCAGCTTTCCGCGAAAATAATACGCTGTATGGGCAGATTTATTCCCATTCCGATGGCATCCGTCGATATAACAATCTTTGTCTCACCGGTTGCGAACCTTCTAACCTCGGATTTTCTGGTCTCGGGAGGGAGCTTTCCGTAGATAACGCTGGCCTTTACTCCCATCATCTCAAAACGCGCCGCAAGATCAAGCACACGTTTTTTCGAGAAAAGTATATAGCAGTCCCCGGGGCGGATCTGGTTTCTTGTAACGCGGTTGCTGTCGGAAAGTACAAAAGGGGCATCCTCTACCACAAGCCCGGTCTTTCTTTCATGTCTTGTGATATCATAGGTATCGCCACAGGTCTCGATGATCTCTGTAAGAAGTTCCGTAACATTATCGCTGGAAAGGAGGTAAACTTCTTTCGCTTTAACGCCGAGGATTGCTCTCGACCAGGCGGCTCCTCTTTCGGGATCGGC
Source organism: Lachnospiraceae bacterium (assembly GCA_017401005.1). Taxonomy (GTDB): domain Bacteria; phylum Bacillota; class Clostridia; order Lachnospirales; family Lachnospiraceae; genus AC2028. Next base: position 210 of record JAFPRD010000024.1, on the reverse strand, counting down.
TATCATCTGACATTCATCAATAACGGCGATATCGTAATCCTCGTCAAGATTAAGAGTTTCCACGGTCTGGGATATAACTCTGCTGTCTTCAACCGTGATATGCTCCTCGCCGGTCTTCATCGAGGTAGGGGTTCCGGCATCGTTTAATGTATCGTAGACCTCGAGAGCAAGAAGTCGTAGAGGCGAAAGATATACGCCCTTTTGCGCGTC
>JAFPRD010000269.1:0-7026 GCA_017401005.1 Lachnospiraceae bacterium | reverse complement strand
GGAGAGTGCAATTGCCGGTTTTGGGGACCTGTAAGAAAGCCGGATTATAACCCTGAATACCTTCTTTCCAACAATTACATCTGTCACCTTGTTGTTATGAAGACGGAGGTTCTTAAGAAATTAAGATTCAGAGAAGAATTTAACGGAGCCCAGGATCATGACCTCCTTCTTCGGGCAGCCGCGGAGAGAAGAAGCTTTCTTCATATTCCGAAGATTCTTTACCACTGGAGAGTTTTTTCCGGCTCAACTTCCGGAAATACCTCCGGAAAGCTTTATGCGTATGAGGCGGGAAAGAAGGCTGCGGCCGAATCGATTTCTTATATTATGCCGGGAACGCAAAGCGTAAGCGCATACCGTACAAAACATGTTGGCGTGTACGGATTTGATTTTGAGAGCGATCCGATGGTTACGCCTCCGATTTCCGGGTACTCAGAAATGAAAAATTACGCGGAATGTTCGAAAGAAAGCATAAGAGATAGCGCAAAAGAGAGCGCTAAAGCTAAGATCGGCGCTTTGGGCGGACTTGTCGTAAAGGGCGCGCCGGAGGGACGTATTTTGTCCGGACCTTTCAAAGGAATGAGCGCGGCGGCCGGCGGTGAGGGGAACAGGCGATTTATCATGCAGGAGTGCGATGAACTCGACATCAGAAATATCCGTCTTTGCAAAGATGCATATCCGATCTTCAAGCGTATTGTCGGGGTTTCTTATGAAGATTTTCCTTTGAGCTTTAAGGCAGATCTGTCAGCCGGAGACGAAGCAAAATTTAAGAAGATTCATGAATGGGAGAGGATTTTTGACTACGAAATCCTTCCCGGAGATACGGATTACCAAAAGCTCAGCCGAGACCTTTCAAAGGCCCTTAAAGATGCGGGTTACAGGCTTGTGTTTATGCCTGCCTGGGAGACTGTGGTAAGGTGATCCGGGGTATGTATGAATAACTGAACAATCCTTAAGAAAACTTAAGTTGAAGCAAGGGTGCGGTAGCCTTATAATCGATGATGTAAGGCTCTGCGCCTGTTTTTATTTATATAAAGCCTAAAAGGAGTAATCAAAAATGGCCAATAGGAAAAAGTCCGGTGCCAAGTCCGGAAAGATTGTGATCTTTGTGATCGAGTTTTTAGTGATCGCAGCTCTTCTCTTTGTACTTATCAAGTTCGTAATCCCTGCTACAAAGACTACCGAAAGCGGCGGACTTAACGTAGTAAAGATTGATGAGACAAAGCCCGAGGAAATCGGTATCGCTCAGGAAGTACAGAAGATGAGCGAGGACGGCGGTACAATGAGCGAGTATTTAAACATTGCTCTTTTCGGTATCGACTCTACAAGTACCAGCGTTTCTTCACTTGAAAAGGGATTCAGAAGTGACTGCATCATGATCTGCAGCATCAACCAGACCACCGGAGATATCAAGCTTTGCAGCGTTTATCGTGACACCTACTTAAATACCGGTAAGGACACCTACCAGAAGTGTAACGCGGCATACGCTCTTGGCGGAGGAAACGCCGCAGTCAGCATGCTCAACTCAAACCTTGACCTGGATATCACAAACTGGATGTCTGTAAGTTATCGCGGACTTGCGGATGCCATCGACAGTCTCGGCGGAATCTATCTCGATGTTGATGAAGCTGAGATCGGCCATTTAAATGCATATCAGAGTGCTATTGCCGATGTTCTCAAGGAGGAATACATTCCCCTTTCCGAGACCGGATACCAGAAAGTAAACGGACTTCAGGCCGCAGCTTACTGCCGTATCAGATATACAGCCGGCGATGACTTCAAGAGAGCCGAGCGTCAGAGAGAAGTTCTCCAGGCTATCATCAATACCGCCAAGGGAGCAAGCTCCGATAAGCTCGTAGAGACCTTCAACAAGGTTTCCGGAAGCGTACTTACTTCAATCGACGGCGACACTCTTCTTTCAATGGTTAAGAATATCGCCAAGTACAAGGTTGTCGACGAGGGCGGATTCCCCGACGAGAGCATGAGAACAACCGGAACCATCGGTGCCAAGGGAAGCTGCGTAATTCCTACCAGCCTTTCAAGCAACGCAATCTGGCTTCACAAGTTCCTCTTCGGTGATGAGAACTACGTTCCTTCAGAGACACTTGAGGCTTATTCATCGGTTATTTACTCCGATACATCAAAATATGTTGGATACTAAAGCGGGAGAGCTTTGGTAAACTTGGGGTGAAATGTATAAAAGAAGTTTAAACGGTTGGATTAAGCATATAGATTTTACATTACTGGACATAGTCGCCATTCAGGCGGCTTATGTCCTGGCCTTTCTCCTCAGATTCAGAGTTTTGGCGCTTCCTTACCAAAACGACTACTATTTGAGCGGCGCGAAGGTCATACTTGTAATTCATCTTATATTGTCTGCATTTACAGGGGAGTACAGTGGCGTAATAAGGCGTACTTTTTGGAAGGAGACGCGTTATTCGTTTCTGCACTCCACAATCGTATTTATAGGTCTTAACGTATATCTTGTTGCGGTTAAGTGGACGGAAGCGTACTCCCGTATTTTCCTATACTTGTTCTGGATCATAATGTTTTTCGCATTATGGTTTTCAAGAACAGTCTTAAAGCGCATCGTCAGAAAGCGTATGCTTACTAGCAAGAACCGTTCCGTGCTTATCGTTATTACGAAAAAGCAGTATGCAGAGGAGATCGTTAAGAGATTTAAGAAGGACAGATATCATGATTTTGCTCTTTCCGGAATAGTTTTTGAAGACTGTGACGGAACCGGGGAATTTGTTATGGATATCCCCGTTATCTGCTCTTATGACGGTTTCTACGAGTACGCAAGAAAAAATATCGTCGACGAGGTATTTATCTCCGACAATAATTTGGAGAGGGCCGAAGAGTACGCCGAGGAGCTTAAGAAAATGGGTATCACGATCCATTACCGCCTCCTCAACAACGACTCGGATAACCGCATGATCGAAAACTGCGGCGGCTTTCCTGTTCTTACGGTTGGTATGAATATCAAGACCGGACCGATGCTGATGGTAAAGCGCATTGCCGATATAGTCGGCAGTATTATCGGACTTATCATCACGGGAATATGTTTCCTGATCTTTGCTCCGATTATTTTCATTCAGTCTCCCGGACCTATTTTTTACAAGCAGACAAGAATAGGCAAAAACGGCAGACGTTTTAAGATGTACAAATTCCGCTCGATGTATCCCAACGCCGACGAGATAAAGAAGGCGCTTATGGCAAACAACGAGATGGACGGAAATATGTTCAAGTTAAAGAATGATCCCAGGATCATTCCCATCGGACACTTTATCAGAAAGCATTCCATTGACGAGCTTCCGCAGTTTTGGAATGTGTTTAAAGGGGATATGAGCCTTGTGGGCACTAGACCGCCCACACTCGATGAATTCGAGAAATACGCCGTTCACCATAAGGCACGCCTCGGATTTGCTCCCGGACTTACCGGACTTTGGCAGGTCAGCGGAAGAAATGAGATAAACGACTTTGAACAGGTTGTTGAGCTCGATACGAAATATATTATGGAGTGGTCGCTTCTTTTGGATATCAGGATCATCCTTAAGACTGTAAAGATTGTGCTTACGGGCAGAGGAGCGAGCTAAAGATATGGCTGAGGTATTAATTTCTATAGTCAATTTCAAAACTTCAAAGAAAACAATAGCGGCTATAGGATCGATCCTTGCTAATACGCCCTGGGAGGACTCCTACGAGATCGGAATCGTGGACAATTCCGAAGACGAGGCTGAAGCCGAGCACCTTCGGGATTTTGTGAGAAAATGCGACAATGTCAGCCTTTATGTGGCGGATTACAATCTTGGGTTCGGCGCCGGTAACAATATGGCCTTTACGAAGTTTGCCGACCGGGATACAAAGTATTTTGTGATCATTAATCCCGATATTGTTTTTAAAAACAACTGTCTCGGCGTACTTAAGGCTTTCCTTGAAAAGCATCAGGAGTTTTCCTGCGCCGTACCGAAGCTTCTTACCCCTGAGGGCGAGATCTTAAAGGCGTACAGAAGACAGCCGACGGTTACGGATATGTTCCTCCGCCGCTTTACGCCACACCTTTTCAAAAAACGCGCCGCTTATCATACAATGCAGGATATGGACTACTCGAAGCCATTTAAGGTCCCTTTTGCCCAGGGTTCTTTCCTGATGGTGAGGGCAGATGTCTATGAGGAGCTTGGGGGATTTGATGAGGACTTCTTCCTTTATATGGAGGATGCGGATCTTTGCAGGAGACTTTGGGCAAAAGGCGCGGTTTGCTACGTGCCTACGGCCAAAGCGGTTCATGAATGGGAACGCGGATCCGGCAAGAATATAAAGCTTTTCTTGCTTCATTTGAAATCTATGGTAAAATACTTCCGTAAATGGAATGACAGAAATATTAATTTAAACTGATTAAGGAGGCTATTCGTATGTGTGGAATAGTTGGATATGTTGGAAGAAAACAGGCAGCACCTATTGTGCTTGACGGTCTTTCAAAACTTGAATACAGAGGATATGATTCAGCGGGAATCGCTGTTCGCGACGGTGATAAGCCGGCAGAGGTTGTTAAGGAAGTCGGCAAATTAAAGAATCTTATCGACAAAACTGATGAAGGAAAGGCTGTAAAGGGTAACTGCGGTATCGGTCATACTCGCTGGGCTACTCACGGAGCTCCCTCTAAGACTAATGCCCATCCCCACGTTTCCGGAAATTGTACCGGATCCGCTTCGGGAACCGTAGAGAGCGAAGTTGTCGGTGTACATAACGGTATTATCGAAAACTACGCCGAGCTCAAGGATAAGCTCTCCCGCCACGGATATCAGTTCTATTCACAGACAGATACCGAGGTACTTATCAAGCTTGTTGATTATTATTACAAGAAGTACAAAATGGGACCTATCGACGCTATCGCAAAGACTCTTGTGCGCGTTCGCGGTTCATATGCTCTTGAGGTAATGTTCACTGATCATCCCGGAGAGATCTACGTTGCAAGAAAAGACAGCCCTATGATCATCGGTGTAAACGACGGTGAATCTTTTATCGCTTCCGATGTTCCCGCTATCTTAAAGCACACAAGAAGCGTTTACTATATCGGAAACCTTGAGATGGCTAAGATTTCCGCAGGCAGCGCAGTATTTTATAACCTTGACGGCGACGAGATCCAAAAGGAAGCCGTAGAGATCAAGTTCTCTGCGGAAGCTGCCGAAAAGGGCGGATATGAGCACTTTATGATGAAGGAGATCCATGAACAGCCCAAGGTTGTTATGGATACCTTAAGCAAGTATATCAAGGACGGAAAGATCGACCTTTCCGAGACCGGGCTTTCTGAGGACGATTTAAAGAATATCTCCCAGATTTACATTGTTGCCTGCGGAAGCGCTTGGCACGTTGGAATGGAGGCTCAGTACGTTATCGAGGATATCGCCGATGTTCCTGTTAGATGCGAGCTTGCTTCAGAGTTCAGATACCGCAAGATGAGCCTTGATAAGAATGCTCTTGTTATCGTTATTTCCCAGTCCGGTGAGACTGCGGATTCCCTTGCGGCTCTCCGTATGTCGAAAGATATGGGACTTAAGACCCTCGCTATCGTAAATGTTGTGGGAAGTTCTATCGCAAGAGAGTCGGATCATGTAATGTACACCCTTGCGGGCCCTGAGATTTCCGTAGCTACAACAAAGGCGTACAGTTGCCAGCTTGTCTGCGGATTTATCCTTGCTCTTGCCTTTGGACAGGCTAGAGAAAAGCTTGATGCTGAAAAGTTTACTTATTATATAGAAGAACTTATGACGATCCCTTCAAAGATCGAGAAATGCCTTGAGGATAAGGAACGTATCCAATGGTTCGCATCCAAGTATGCTAACGCAAAGGATATCTTCTTTATCGGAAGATCCATCGACTACGCTATCAGCCTCGAGGGATCCCTTAAGATGAAGGAGATCAGCTATATTCACTCTGAGGCGTATGCTGCGGGAGAACTTAAGCACGGAACAATCTCCCTTATCGAGGAGGGTACCCTTGTTATCGGATCTTTAACCCAGTCGGATCTTTACGAGAAGACTATCTCAAATATGGTTGAGTGTAAGAGCCGCGGAGCGTACCTGATGGGCGTTACCGAAAACGGAAAGTATGATGTTGAAGATGTTGTTGACTTTGTTGTTTATATTCCCAAGGTTGATGACCACTTCATCGGAAGCGTTGCGATCATTCCTCTTCAGCTCCTCGGATATTACACTTCCGTTGCAAAGGGACTTGATGTTGATAAGCCCAGAAACCTTGCAAAATCAGTTACTGTTGAATAAAATTTTGCTTTTTATAAATTAAACAGAATTTCATCACAATTTCTTCACAAATTAGACCTATACTTCTACTTGTAAGGTCAGTAAAGAGATTATTTAAAGCCCTGCGGTGACCTGCTGCGGGGCTTTTTTTAGAAAGAAGAGGCGATAGAAATGGACAACAACTATTACTATAACGGAGATAATTACAAGGCTCCCGAAAGCTCGAACGAAAAGAAAAAAGGAAAGAATACTTTAGGAAAGGTGGCCGCCGCAGGTGCTATGGGACTTGCCTTCGGAGTATTCGGAGGGCTTGGATTTTTCGCGGTACAAAAGACGACGGGGATGGTTTCTTCCGGCAGCGCTTCGACAGATGTGGCACAGGCTGTGATTGAGGAAAGCGCAGAAACTTCGGGAAGCACAGCTTCCGAGAGCTCGGCAAATAGTCAGAGCGCGGTTTTAAATACCATAACAAACAGCGCGGGACTTACGGGAAGCGGCGATGTATCCGAAGTTGCGGAAGCTTTAATGCCCGCAATGGTTTCGATCAAAAAGGAATATACCTACACCTACGGAAATGATATTTACAGCTACTATTTCGGAGGCGGAGCACAGTCATCAAGCGTTGCGGAGGCCAGCGGATCCGGGTTTATCATTGCTCAGACAGATACAGAGTACCTTATCGTTTCCAACAACCATGTAGTTGAAGACCCTCTTTCACTTGAGGTTACTTTTGTGGACGGAAGTACGGCGTCAGCTTATATCAAGG
>JAFPRD010000268.1:0-1979 GCA_017401005.1 Lachnospiraceae bacterium | reverse complement strand
ATAGGCGGAACCTACTATTATTCATATTGCTCCAACTTCAGTATGACAAAGGAAGCTATGGAAGAAAAGGGCTATCGTATGGGCGAGATCGTTACTATGAAGTCTGATAAGCCCATGGGACCCTTCGTTCCGGCTAACCCCGTACTTGCAAACCCTGAGCATTTCTTCGGCCGAGGCGGAAACAACCACCACTGTATGTTCGAATTTAACGGACAGTGGTACATCGCTTACCACTCAAGAATCCTTGAGGAAAAGATGGATATGAACGGCGGCTACCGCAGCACAAATATCGATGTTGTTAAGTTTAACGAGAAGGGTGAGCCCGCTGCTTCTACCGGAACAAGGCTCGGCGTAGAGCAGATCGGCACCTTAAACCCTTACGAGACCGTTAAAGCGGTTACTCTTGCAAACGCTTCGGGAATCAAGACAACCCAATACGGCGAGACTGCTGTCAAATACGGCTCCGGCGATATGATCGTTACAGATATACATGACGGAAGCTGGATCAGCGTAACCGGCGCTGATTTTGGAAGCGAATCCGCTAAGACCGTTGCCGTAAAGGTTCGCGGCGAGGGAAAGGGCGCTATCCGCGTGTCAATTGATTATCCCAATTCACACGCTGTAGCTTACATCCCGGTAGAAAATCCCGGCGTTTGCTTTGTAGAAGTTAAGGCTGATTTAACAGCTGAAGTAACCGGAAATCACTCAGTATTCTTTACCTTCGCGGGAGAAGGATACGAGATGCTCGAGTGGAAATTTGAGAAATAATTCTATTATTTGGGGGTACAAAATCGGGCTCTGCCAATATAGCGGCAGGGCCCGGTTTTATTTTCTGATATTTCTCCCCTTTTATACCATCCTTTTTTACCCTTTTCTCAGTCCTCGCTGAGATTTTCTTACCGCTTTACAGCCGGCGGCATACCCTCTGATGATTCCGCGTCTTCCGATTTTAATCTCTTTGCCCGCAAAGCAAAATCTTTCCACGTTACAGATGTAATCCGATATATCAATCTCCGCATCCGACGCCATCTTTTCCATTTCTCCCGGCGTCAGTCCCGGCGCTTTCCCGCTTTTTTTCATCTTCTTTATAAGTCTTTTATAGGAGCTTAACAGCGCTTTTTCCGGCTTTGCAAAAATGAGCAAAAGTCTGAATATCGCTTCGGATAAAAACGGGATCACAAGCCTTGCAAAAAAGATTATTCCCGCGATAAGTATTGCAAATCCGCCGATTACCTGAAGCAGCCCGATATCAACTTTTAGCTTTTGAAGTAAGCTGAAGAAACTGTTTCCGCCGACGTTTCTGACTCCCGCGGTAGGATCAAAGCTCATCCATCCCACATTTTCGATAAATACTTCCGCGTATGCATGCGAATCCGCCTCGGTTATTACCCTGTAAAGATCCCCGAACTCTCCCTCAGGCACAAAGCCCTCAACGTACCTCGTCATAAGTCCGGCGCTTCTTGCCAAAAGCACAAAAGCAGATGCATAGTCCGAGCAGGTTCCCGTCTTACCTTCAAAAAGGAAATATCCCGGGCTGTTATCCGGCGCTCTGTATTTCAAGTCATATAAGAACCCATTTTCTCTAAAGTACCTTTCAAGAGCCTCGGCCTTTTCATAATCATTCTTGCAATCTGCTGTCGTTTCCCGAGCCAAGGCCGCGATGTCTTCAGGTATTTCTCCCTGCGCCGAAGAAACCTTCGAGCTGTATATTACCGCACTGTTTACATCTTCCCTAAATGCCTGGCAAACGCGGATGTTCCGAAGAAGTCTTGCCAGTTCCTCATTTTCTTCTTCCGAAAGTTTTTTTCCGGACTTTGTTGCAATTTCGCTTCGCTTTAACGACTCTTCAACAAGGATTTTTTCCGCCTCATCCAGCATCTTTACCTCGTCTTTAGCCGCAAGATTCAATCCTCCTCTTACTCTGAAGGTTGTAAAAGCCGGTCCTTTGTTAAATACGGATATGGTGTAGGAATGGTCCT
>JAFPRD010000002.1:0-3378 GCA_017401005.1 Lachnospiraceae bacterium | reverse complement strand
GAGAAACCTTGAGTAAGGAATTAAAGATCGGATTTCCCACGGGTATTCAAAACAGCGTCATCGCCATCGGAAACGTTGTAGTTCAGTCAAATATCAACGCTTTCGGGGATATAGCTATGGCGGGTTGCGGAAGCTACTTTAAGCTGGAAGGCTTTGTATTTTTGCCCATTACCTGCATGTCCATGGCTCTTACGACTTTTGTAAGCCAGAACCTCGGCGCAGGCCTTTACGACAGAGTAAAAAAGGGAGCCCGTATCGGTAGCATCATCAGCGTCTCCTGCGCGGAACTTATAGGAGTGCTTGTATTTTTATTGGCGCCCATCCTCCTTCGGATGTTTTCAAGTGAGTCTGAGGTTATCGCCGTAGGAACAAGACAGGCAAGGACGGAGAGCCTCTTTTACTGCCTCCTCGCCTTGAACCACTGTCTTGCGGGAATCTTAAGGGGAGCCGGAAAAACAAAGGTTCCGATGATAGTTATGTTATCAAGCTGGTGCCTGCTTCGTATTACATATATTACGATCATCGTCCGGATCATCCATAAAGTAAATGTTATTTTCTGGGCTTATCCTCTTACCTGGAGCGCAAGCGCGATAGTATTTCTTATTTACTATTTCAGAGCCGACTGGATACACAGCTTTGCCAAGAGCAAAGAACTTGCTTAAATAAACGTATTTATGACTATTTTGCGGGGCAGCACCTTTATGGTGACTGCTCCGTTTTGTTTCGTCCCGAGGATATTTACGCCACGCCCGGTAAGTCTTTCTGTCAGCTCTTTGTGGGGATGACCGTAGCGGTTTCCGCGACCGGCGCTTATAAGGGCTATATCGGGATCCGCGATATCAAGAAATGAATTTTCAGTCGAGTATTTTGAGCCGTGGTGGGCTACTTTAAGGATAGTAAGCTTATCCTGCAATTTGGCTCCGCTTTCTGTAAGGAAAGCGCGGAGGCTTTCTTTGAACCGACTTTCGCCGCCTCCTTCAACATCTCCCGTAAGTATAAGGCTGACCTCATCAGTAAGTCTTGCGTAAAAGCACTCGGAAAACTCGTTAGTATCGGAATACTCTGTATTTTTCGCAGGATGCAGACAGAAAAACTCGTTTTTCCCGCTTTTAAATTTATCACCGGAAGAAATATAAGAAACGTTAATGCTTTTTCTAAAAGACGCATCTTTGCAGCTTTCGACAAGTCCCTGAAGCTCCCCGGGGTTTTCTTTTAAAGGATAGGGAAGTACAAGGCTTTTTATGCCGATTCCCCAGGCATCCCGATTTTTAACTATCTCGGAAATACCGCTGTAGTGATCTTCGTCGGGGTGAGAGATAAAGGCTGCTTTTATGTTTGAAAGACCGTAGAATTTCAGCGCGGGCTTTATAACGTTTTTTCCGACTTCTTTGTATGAAGATGAGCCGCCGTCAAAGGTAAGCGCTTCACGGGCGTCCGTATAATACACAAAGCAGTCGCCTTGACCTACATCAAGCATTATAAGCGTGTTGGGACTAAGCCTTGGATAGGCCATTATTAAAGGGAGAAAAAAGGAAAGCGCCGGTATAAATTTCAGGTAAATCTCTTTCTTTCCTCTTAGCCTTTTTCTTAAATTCCCGCTTTTTTTAAAAGCAGGGTAAAGAACTATCAAAAGCCAGATAATATAGTAAATAACGGCGGACAGCGCGTTTTCCCTTCCGGGATTCCAGCTCCTGCCGGGAAGCTTATCAAATATTCCGCAGACAAATTCATAAAACTTAAGTATCAGATAGGCAATCGTCCCAAGAAAGCCCCCGCCGGGTATTATCATCGCAAGAAAAGCGCTGACAAGCAGGGCAGACAAAAGGGGAACGATAAGCAGGTTTAAAAATATTCCGTAAACGGGAACTTCGTAAAAAAAGTAGAGCATTACGGGGAGAGTAGTCAGGTTTATGGACAGCGAAACCAAAAGGGACTGCGAAAGGAAACTAAGCACCTTTTTAAGCTGTAAAGGAACCTTGACGCCGTAAAAGCTCGAAGGGTTATTCTTAAGATCCTTAATCCAAAACTTAAGCGCGGGATACATAAAGATTATCCCGCAGACCGATCCGAAGGAGAGTAAAAAGCCGCAGGAAAAAAGATCCGACGGATTTGGAATCAGCATAATAACAGCTACGAGTGCAAGAGATGTCAGCTTATCGGGGGTTCTTTTAAGTACATCCCCCAAAAGCGCGATGAGGAACATTAAAACAGACCTTAAGGCGGGGATACTCATGCCACTAAGGAAGGCGTAGAAAACAAGAAAAAATGCTGTGCCTGCGGCAGCGGCGGGTACTTTCGCCCCAAGCCTTTTAAGGGCCTCGTAAAGCCCGAGCCCCAATATGGATATGTGCAGATTTGAGATTGAAAGAATATGTGCTATGCCGTTTCGGGTATAAAGATCCTTGATCTCGGGTAGAACGCCCGCTTTATCTCCGAGGGTAAGATCGCAGAGAACGGAAGCCTCCTTTTCGGGAAAGACGCTGTAAATCCTTTCCTTTAAAGCAAGCCTTAATTCATACAGATTTCCGCGAAGGAAGCTCTTTTTACCAAGGACTTTTTTGATATCACCGCCGGTTATTTTTCCGTATATATCCTTTTCAAGATAGTATTTTCTTTTGTCGAATTCACCGGGATTAGAGGCCCGGTCATAATCTTTGAATTTTCCGGTAAGTACAATGGTTTGACCTATATAAAAATCGTCTCGGACGGTTTCGGATAAGGGAAGCTTTAGCTTCTTGCCTTTAAAGACATCAAAAAAGGTCCCGGAATCGCCTGATGCCGAAATGCATTTAAGAGTATAAGAGTATTCGTCTTTATCCGTGATTTTAGCGTTTATGTTAAGAGACCCGAAGTCTTTGCCGGAAAGCAATGGATTTTCTGCCTTGGAAAAAACACCGAAGATATTAAGAATCCCAATAATGATCACGATAAAAAGACACAAATAAAAAAGCGGTCTTTTCATGTTTTCCCCTCATAAAAATATTGCTTTAAACAAGATACTTCATATCCCCCGAAAAGGTCAAGTGAAAAATCGTTTTTAAAGTTTATTTTTTAACAAAACCCTTGATACAGATACGGAAAATTGATAGAATTATAAAGGCTATCGGGTTTTTGAAGGTTAGCCGAAATTGAAACAATTTATCTTTGGGAGGTTATCAAAATGAGCGGAAAGAAAACGGGTATTTTTAAGGAGTTTAAAGAGTTTATCACAAGAGGCAATGTCCTTGATATGGCAGTCGGTATCATCATCGGCGGCGCTTTCACCGCGATTGTCAATTCACTTGTAAATGATATTCTCAATCCTTTTATCAACACAATCTTCGGCGGATTCGGATTTGACGGAATGAATCTCGTTGTTAAACTTCCTTGGGTTACCCT
>JAFPRD010000267.1:0-3296 GCA_017401005.1 Lachnospiraceae bacterium | reverse complement strand
TGTTAATTCCTTTGAATCCGTTATATAGTGGTTGATTAACTGCAAATAGATTTTATTACGAACACGAAAAACAACGACCGTAGCTGCTGCAATTATAATTCCGCAAACAACAAGTCCTATTATTGTCTTAACTCTCTTTTGGGTTTTATAAGTCTGCTTATATTGTAACAGTCTTCCTTTTAACTCTTCCGATGCGCACTCCATCAGTTTTTGATAATAAGGACTCTTTTCAACCTTCTTATCAAAACGCTTTTTGAGCATTTCCTCCTTTGGCATTCCGTTCGATGCAAGAAATGCCGTGAATAATGCATTTTCGTTTTGGGGATGGTCCTTCAGGACAGCATCACATTTGCCTCTTGATTCACGAAAGCAACCTCGCGCCAAATCTGCTTTGGCCATCTCTATCATTTCTTCAGCCGTATATTTCTTAACCGGTGGTTTGGGCGCAACGGGTCTTATCTGCACCGGCGGTTGCTGTACCACAGGCTGCATCGTCGGGCGATAGCTTTGCTGTTGTATTCCCCCCTGCCCGGTAACATATTGATTATTCCGGGATAAATTAACGCATTTGCTGACTGATAAAACAACCTGCTGATTTGATCCCGGTATTCCAAGATCAATAGCTTGAAGACCTTTGAGACTGTTCGGAAGATCCTTCGCACTCATATTAAAAATGCAGGGAATCAATAATCTCCCTGAAAGATCCTTTTTCCTCAGTGCATTAAATCTCTGCCATTCATTTTTTACCCAGGTTGCCTCAAAGTTTTTTCTGTCAGACCCGACAACCAGCATTACTTTTGCAGAATTAAGCGCCGCAAAAATGTATGGCTCAAATTCTGCTCCCGCTTTTTCTTCCAGTGAAATTCTCGCAAAAAAAACGCGATAACCTTTCTGCACAAGCATTTCATACAATTCCTGCGCTCTGATGCTGTCCGGAGTCCTTTCTTCTGTCTCATCATCGGTTTCTTTATAACTGATAAATATATCATAAGGTCTTTCATTTCTTGCAACAGCAATCTGTCTTCCCATCAGTTCGGCTATTCTCTGAGCCTCTTTCTGATAATAGATTTTTGCTTCTCCTTCGGAATAACTGACAGACGAAAGATAGTCATAATCTTCCAAAAAAGAATCAAAACTAAGCATGCGAAATGTCGGGATAAAATCTTTTGTATCCGGATGCGCGCCCGAAAAAAGCCTGAAGCCACGCAGTCTGAGGGCTTTGTGCCGCTTTTTCCGGGTAATGTAAAAAAGCGAAAAGCGTATTTATTTTCAAAATCATAAAAAAAAGTATTGACAATTCAGAAAACCGGTGGCTATAATAAGTCAAATTCAAAACCCAAACAACAAACCGATGAGCAAGAGTAGTAACCTTTGCGGCGTACTCCCAGAGAGCTTTGGATGGTGGAACCTTAGCAGTATCAGCAATGGTGAATGGACTTGTGAGGGCAAACCGAAACCGGAATCCGGTGTAGGGGCGACGGCTTCCATCCGTTATCCGTGGAACATGTATGATCGTACATGGCTGAGTGCATCCCTTCGGGGATGAAGTATAGGTGGCACCGCAGAGATATCTGTCCTATTGTTATTGATTAACAATAGGGCATTTTTTTATATCTGTTTGGCAGACTTGGGGCACAGTCAGGTACATCTTCTGAGAAAAATTTCAAAAAAGAAAGGAAGAAAAGAAATGAAAGAACAGACCAAGATCCCTTACAAAATTTACCTTGAAGAATCCGAGATGCCGACCAGATGGTATAATCTTCGCGCGGATATGACGAATAAGCCCGCGCCGCTTCTCAATCCGGGGACACTTCAGCCTATGACTGCAGAAGAACTCGGCGGCGTGTTCTGTGAAGAACTTGTTCAGCAGGAACTGGATGACACCACCGCATACTTTGATATTCCGGAAGAAATTTTAAGTTTCTACAAGATGTATCGTCCGTCTCCGCTGGTCCGGGCTTACTGCCTTGAGGAAAAGCTTGGCACCCCGGCAAAGATCTACTATAAATTCGAAGGTAACAACACCTCCGGAAGCCATAAATTAAATTCCGCGATTGCCCAGGCTTACTATGCCAAGAAGCAGGGCCTCAAGGGCGTTACCACCGAAACCGGCGCCGGACAGTGGGGCACCGCCCTTTCCATGGCCTGCGCATATCTCGGACTGGACTGCAAGGTCTATATGGTAAAGGTCAGCTACGAGCAGAAACCCTTCCGCCGCGAGGTAATGCGTACCTACGGCGCGGACGTTACTCCTTCGCCTTCCAATACCACCAATGTGGGCAGAGCGATCCTTGAAAAGTTCCCCGGCACTACCGGCTCTCTCGGATGCGCTATCTCCGAGGCCGTTGAGGTGGCCGTAGGCACCGAGGGTTACAGATACGTTCTCGGCTCGGTGCTTTCGCAGGTACTGCTCCACCAGAGCATCATCGGACTGGAGACCATGGCGGCCTGCGACAAGTACGGCATCAAGCCCGATACGATAATCGGATGCGCCGGAGGCGGCTCCAACCTGGGCGGACTTATCTCTCCCTTCATGGGCAGAAAGCTCCGGGGTGAGGCCGACTACGAGTTCATCGCGGTTGAGCCTGCATCCTGTCCGTCACTGACAAGAGGCAAATACGCCTATGACTTCTGCGACACGGGTATGGTCTGCCCGCTGGCAAAGATGTATACCCTCGGCTCCGGCTTCATTCCCTCGGCCAACCACGCCGGCGGACTGAGATACCACGGCATGAGCTCGGTAGTTTCCCAGCTTTACGATGACGGCCTTATCACCGCAAGAAGCGTTGAGCAGACCTCCGTATTCGCGGCGGCGGAGCAGTTCGCCCGCGTTGAAGGCATCCTTCCCGCGCCGGAGAGCAGCCACGCTATCAGAGTTGCTATCGACGAGGCCCTCAAGTGCAAGGAGACCGGCGAGGAAAAGACTATCCTCTTCGGACTGACAGGCACCGGCTATTTCGATATGGTGGCCTATCAGAAGTACAACGACCACGAGATGTCCGACTACATCCCCACCGACGAGGAGATCGCAAAGAGCCTTGCCAACCTGCCCAAGTTCTGATCGGATAATATATTTCCTCAGCAAAAAATCCCCCGTATGGGGGATTTTTTATGTTCGGCCCGCACTTACAGGCTGTTTATCAGCTTTTGCAGCTCGGCTTCGTAAGAGAGGATATATCTTCCAAGACGAGATAGCCGATGGAGCAGATTGATATTTATACAGCATTTTCAGCTATCCTTCGGACGGCTTGGTTTGGTGCGCCTTTTTTTACGACGGAGCGGGAGCTTTATTTCTT
>JAFPRD010000023.1:0-4002 GCA_017401005.1 Lachnospiraceae bacterium | reverse complement strand
AGCTAAAGATGAAACGGACAATTCCTCCGAAATCCTTAAGATGCGTGTAACTCTCCACACAGGCCGCTTCCATCAGATAAGAGCACAGCTCTCAAACGCCGGCCTTCCTATCATAGGAGACAGAAAATACGGAACTGACAAGGCTGTCAGCCTAGCCGCAGACCTCGGAAGCAGATTCCCTCTTCTTTGTGCAAGTATGCTTAGCTTTACCCACCCCGTAAGCGGCAAAAAACTGGAATTTACCTGCGATGCGTTTCATGATATTATAGAAAACAAAATGACCTTAAAGGTAGATAGATAATGAATGTTTTAAAGGCTATAAAAGTGGCCGAGCTTAGGAAAAAGCTTTCCATTATACCTGCAAAAATAATAATCGCCCTTGTGCTTACTCTCGGCGTTTACGTGGATTTTGCAAATCGGGAGAATATGCTTGGCAACGCGATAGAGAAAATAAAAGAGAATCCGAAAAATGCACTTTTGCTTCTTCTTATAATCTATGGCGCTGTTTCTTTCATATACATATTTATCCGGCTGATGCACAATTGGCTTATCGGACTGATCCTTTCTATTGGCGCTGCGGCTCTTATTATTACTCAGGCCGGAAAGCTCGGGGGCCACCTGCAGATAATCGCTCTTGTGGCGATGCTTGTTTTGGGACCTGTTTTCGATATAATAAATCTCTTAAGATATCAGACTTTAAAAAGCGAAGTTATAAGAGCTGAAGAGGAGAGAATCGAGGAAAGCTACGGCGATGGTTTTGACGACGGCTTTGCAAGAGGCCTTCGCCAGGGCGAGAGAAACGAAAGAAGGCGCCTCCGCGATTATGAAGAAGGGTATGAAGATGGCTACGAGAGCCACAGAAGGCTTCGCGGGCATGACGATCGCCGCCGCATTTTGGAATATGACAGCCGTGACGGATATGAGAGTGAAGATTACGACGATGACTACGAAGACAGCCCGCGTCTGCGCCGTGATGAGGCTTACGATGAATACGACAGCCGCCATTTAGAGTACGACGACTACGAAGACGGATATGATGAGGACGAGGAGGACTACGACGAGCCGGGTTACGACTACGCCGGCAGCAGGTCCGAAAGTTCTGAGAGATATATCTCCGGCGACAGTTCCAATGCGCAGGGATTTTTTGCCGACTGCAAGAGTCCTGCCGATATAAAGCGCAGATACCACGACCTCTGCAAGGTCTACCATCCCGACAGCGGGAACGGGTCGGCAGAGCTTTTCTATCGTATCAAGGATGAGTATGACAGGCTTACGGCCTCCTTTTCGTGACAAAATATTTTTACAGTGTTATAATTTAATTTACGTATTTTCAGCTTTGACAGGTTACTCGTTACAGACCGCAAAATTTCGCCTCTTCGCGAAATAAGAGAGAGAATGGAAGAGAACGCTAGAGAGACAAAAAAAATCAAAGTAATACGCGTACTCGGCGCCGTTTTGGGAAACAGCGCGCTTATTTTGTTTACCACTTTAGCCGTGGCGCTCCTTTTTGTTGTAAGCGTTATTCTTATCTTGACCCACGGTCCCTCGAGCCAGGCAAAGTATATTTTTGTCAATTCTTGCCATGAAACCAGCGCTTTAAAATTTTTGCCCTACTGGTTTTTGAACGACGATGAAGTTGACAGACTCCTTTTACCGATCTCGGAGGATGACGGATATGTTGAACTCGGATACGGTCCCGAGACGGCTGCAGCTCCCGGAGAGGCGGAATCTGAAGAAGTATTCCCTCCCACCGAAGAGGATGATGGATTTACGGACGGAATAAAGATCGAGGACGTCTACGGAGATACCTACCGCGGAAAAGTAATGCTTATAAAAGATCCTTCAAGGATAACCTTTGGCGTGCTTTCTTCCTACAGCGCGGACGGATACGGAAAATACCTTTATAAATTTATAGAAGATACCGGAGCGATCGGAGGGGTCAACGGCGGCGGATTTGCCGATGAAGAAGGCAAAGGCCACGGAGGATGCCCCGACGGATTTATTATAAAGAACAGCAAGATCATTTACGGCGAAGACCTTGGAGTTTGCAACAACTTTATCGGCTTCGACAAGGACCACAAGCTCCTTTTAAAAAGTTGTACTGCAAAGCAGGCACTTAATGCCGGGGCGGTCGAAGGCTTTACCTTTGAAATGGGTAGCGTCCTTATAAGAGACGGAAACCCTGCAAGGAAGCTGGGCGGAGGCTATAATCCCCGTACAGCAATCGGCCAAAAAGCCGACGGCACGATAATCCTCGTTGTTATTGAGGGAAGACACGCCGCCAGCCTGGGAGCTACGAGAGATGACCTTGTTAAGATAATGGAAGACTACGAAGCGGAAAATGCCACAATGCTCGACGGCGGCTCCTCCGCTGAGATGAGATATGACGGCGAACAGCTTACCAGAGGAAGCGGAATCATCGGAATGCGACCTCTCCCCAACGCCGTACTTGTAATGCCGGAGGGTGAAACATGAAAAATCCGGTAGTACGTAAAATATATTTTGTATATCTTGGAATGCTTGTCGCCGTAGCGCTTTTCTTTCTTGCTCTTCTTTGGAGAAGCCTTGTGATCTACCAGACTGACTACGAAGATGAACAGCAGGTTCTTGAAACCTTGAGAAATGCGGAAAGAGCGCCCCAAAGGACCTTTATGCAGTATGCGGAAGGACTGACGGCCGAAGATTTTGCCTCGCTTTGGATGGAGGACAATCAGGATTCGCCGGAGTCTTTATCTACCGCTTCAAAGTACTTTGAAGATCTTTTGGATTCCTCTGAAATCCGCTTCTTCAAGTCGAGAAAGAGTACAAAAAAAGCTCCGGTATTTGAGCTCTATGCCGGAGACAGAAAGCTCGCCGGGGTTTACCTTGTCGGAGCCGGATCCAAATGGGAAATAAATGACGTACAGGTCTTTGCAAGAGGGGAAGAAGAGTTTTCCTGCTGCGTACCGGAGGGGACAAAAGTCTTTTTAAACGGCAATGAGCTGGGAAGCGACTACTTTAAAAAAGACAGGATTGTCAAGTTCCCCTATGATAAAGAGAGAGATCTCTACAAGGACCTTTTGAAAAATGAGGTCATGTGGACCGAGGTTAAGGCCGAAGACCTTTTATCGGTTCCTGAATTCGAGATAAAAGCAAAAGAAGGGGAAATCCTTTCCGAAAAGGAGACAGGTGACGCTTCCGAAAGCTTTTATATATTATACGCCGATGAAGACCTTACCGAAAAACTGACTGGGGTGTCAGAAGGGTTCTTAAACGCGTATCTTACTTACTACACATACGGCAAGAATATGATCGATGATCATATCGCCAAGGCACAAAGCTACTGCTTCTCGGGCTCTCCTGCGGACAAGTCGCTGATAAATGCTTACGAGGACAGCGTCAGCTGGGCCTACGGCCACACCAATCTTCGAAACGAGATCCTTGACGAAGGAAAACCGGTTAAATGGGCCGACAACTGCTACTCCATCGATATCAAGTACCATGCCTACGCTAAGCGCGGCGGCGAAGATCTTGACTATTCGAGACAGGACGAGCTTATAAGGATCGTGATGCTCGATAAGGGAAACGGCTATAAGGTTTACGCCTTTGACGTATCTCCCGAGGGAGAGTTTTTGGACTAGAAAGAATATCTGTAAGATTTTGAATATATTTGGAGGAAAGACATGCAAAACAAAGGAACTTATTATTTAACAACAGCGATTGCCTATACATCGGGCAAACCCCACATCGGAAATTCATACGAGATTGTTATGGCGGATGCCATTGTGAGACATAAAAGAATGCAGGGCTACGACTGCCGTTTCCAGACCGGAACCGACGAGCACGGTCAAAAGATCGAGGAAAAGGCTGCGGCAGCAGGTATTACTCCCAAGGAGTTTGTAGATAATGTTGCCGGAATCATCCGTGGAATTTGCGACAGCCTGAACGTTTCTTACGACAAGTTTATCCGTACCACCGATGCGGACCATGAGAAACAGGTTCAGAAGATGTTCAAGAAAATGT
>JAFPRD010000266.1:0-4584 GCA_017401005.1 Lachnospiraceae bacterium | reverse complement strand
TTCCTACCGAACTTCCCGGAGTTTCTACTGAGATCCTTGATCCCAGAGATACTTACGCTGATCCTTCAGAGTGGGAGACCAAGGCAAAGGACCTTGCAGGAAGATTCATCAAGAACTTCAAGAAGTATGAGACCAACGAAGCAGGTAAGGCTCTCGTTGCAGCAGGCCCTCAGCTTTAATCCTAAGCTTAATATTTCAAAAGACCGTCACTTTTGTGGCGGTCTTTTTGTCATATTGGAAAGCACTCTTTGAAAACCCTTTGACTGCCGGCGGTATTAGTTGTAAAATATTGTAATGTGCGTGGACTATGTCCGGACGCATTAAAGCAATAGGATTTAAGGGTAGATTTATGATTACAAGCCTTATGTTACTGGAAACGGTGCTTCCTGCGGATGCGGTAAATGAAGCAATTAATTTAAACGAAGAGATAGCTAATTTCGGTCCGGCAGAGTTTATTTTCTCCGGTTTCGGACTGCTTGTGCTTGCGGCTATTTTTGTCATTCCTCTTTTTATTGCTACGATCCCGGCTAATATCGCCAAAAAGAAGGGCAGGAATTTTGCAGGTTATTATCTTTTCGGATATTTTGCCTTTATTCCTGCTTTAATAGTTACGCTTTTGCAAAAACCGATCCCACAGGAAGAGATAAAAAAGAAGTCTATGCTTGATAAGGCAAAGGGAAGGTAGGGGCGGAAAATTGGCCTAAAAGGTTGATACTTTCGTTAGTTTTTAGTATAATGAAGGTGGCCCTAAGGTCAGTCTCCGGTATTTTTGAACCTACATTTACCTTTAACGGGATTCCTATATCGCCCGTCGGATGTCAGGCCCCCTCGTAAGAGCCAGGGGAAGGCAGATGTCAGGGTTGCGGTTGCCCACCTAGCTTTAGCTAGGCGTCAAAAGGCGGAGACATTTCCAAAGGGCTATTGTTGTGCCCAAATTTAGATTATGCGGATTATTAAAAAGCTTTACAAAATCTATGATGATTTCGCAAGAAGCGTTAAAAGGCTGAATATAGACGCTTACGCTGCGTGTACGTCTTTCTTTTTGCTTTTGTCCTTTACGCCGATGCTGATACTTCTTTGCTCGATACTCCCCTTTACGAGGATTACCGAGGCAGATTTGATACTCTTTATCGAAGGTTTCCTTCCGGCGATATTTTGGGACCTTGTAAAAAAGCTTGTGGACAGCGTTTATTCCGGCGGATATGCCGTACTTACCGTTTCCGCCATCATCACCCTTTGGACGGCGGCGAAAGGTGTTTCAAGCCTTGTTCAGGGGCTTAACGCGGTTTACGATGTTGAGGAAAAGCGAAATTATTTCGTAAGAAGAGGCGTTTGCTGCCTTTACACATTGATACTTTTGGCTGCTTTGTATATAAGCCTTTTGCTTATGGTCTTCGGCAAATCCATCTCGGAGTATTTGAGCGCCGTTTGGCCCTGGTTTGATGAGTTTCAGGGGTATATCGTTAGGCCGAGGCACCTATACATATTTTTGATACTTACGCTGTTTTTTACGGTTCTTTATTCTTTCCTTCCAAACAAGAGGCAAAAGTTTAGAGAACAGCTCCCCGGAGCGGTATTTTCATCCCTTTGCTGGATAGGCTTTTCGGCAATCTTTTCGTTTTACGTAAGCCGCTATAATGCTTACAGTATGTACGGAAACCTAGCGATGGTCATCGTGGCTATGATCTGGATGTATTTTTGCCTTTTGTTTTTCCTTTACGGAGCGTATTTAAACAGATATTTTAAGCCGGTAAATATCGTACTCGTCTATCCGAAAAAGCACCGCGAGATCTTAAACGCGAAAAGTCAGGAAGGCGAAGAATCGGCTCTTTTCGGAAAGTCCCTTAGAAAGCCCCTTGGCCGTGAAAACGACGACAAGCGCAGCGAAGAGATAAACGAAGAGATAAGAGATGTACAGGATTATTTGGAATAGGAACGGCAAGTTCGGGACTATTTTTAATATATTACATAATTAAGGAGATATGAAAAATGAAGGATCTATCAGAACTTCAGAGTCAGATTGAAAACTTAAAAGCTGAGATCCGTGAGTTTGCCGAAAAGCAGAGCAGCTCAAAGGGTCTTTACGAGCTTAAGAAGTCTTTTCTCGACTCTAAGCAGGGTAAGCTCTCTGCACTTATGAAAGAAATGGCACAGGTTCCTGCCGAACAGAAAGCAAACTTCGGCAAGAGCGTTAACGAAGCAAAGCAGTGGGCGCTTGGATTCTTTGATGATATAGATAAAAAGCTCAAGGAAAAGGAGCTTAAGCTTCGTTACGAGAGCGAGAAGATTGATATCTCCATGCCCTCCGTTAAACAAAAGAGCGGCAATCTTCACCCCATTACAACCGTCAGAAATCAGCTCATCGATATCTTCGCCGGAATGGGATTTTCCGTTTACGAGGGAACCGAGATCGAGAAGGATTTCTATAACTTTACCGCCCTTAATACTCCTGCGGACCATCCCGCAAGAGATATGCAGGATACATTTTATCTTTCTCCCGAGTTCCTTTTAAGAACGCAGACATCGGCAGGCCAGATCCATGTTATGGAATCCACAAAGCCTCCCATCAAGATCGTCAGCCCCGGAAAGGTATTCCGTTCCGATGATGACGCTACCCATTCACCTATGTTCTCTCAGATGGAGGGACTCGTAGTTGACGAGGGAATCAACCTTTGCGACTTAAAGGGAAGCCTCGATATGTTCGTTAAGCAGATTTTCGGCGAAGAGACCACAACAAGACTTCGCCCTTCATACTTCCCCTTCACAGAGCCTTCCGTTGAGGTAGACGTAAGCTGCTTCCAGTGCGGCGGCAAGGGATGCAAGCTTTGCAAGGGAACAGGCTGGATAGAAGTTTTGGGAGCCGGCGTTGTTAACAAAAAGGTACTTGAAAACTGCGGAATAGACTCCGAAAAGTATTCGGGCTTTGCCTTCGGACTCGGCCTTGAGCGTATCGCAATGCTTAAATACGGCATCAACAATATCAAGATGCTTTTCGAATCCGATCTCAGAGTACTTGACCAGATCGACGATTAATGAATACGGAGGAAACCAAAGATGTTAGTTCCACTTAGCTGGTTAAAAGATTATGTTGATATAAATGTTACGCCCGATGAACTCGAGGAGAAGCTTTTCTCCTGCGGTTTTGAGGTAGAAGAGAAATACCAGGTCGGCAAGGATATAAGCGGCGTTGTAGCCGGTAAGGTTATTACCTGCGAGCCCATTCCCGAGACCCATCTTCATGTCTGCACCGTAAATGTCGGCGGAGATGAAGACTTACAGATCTGCTGTGGCGCCGATAATGTCTGCGCAGGCGGAATCTTCCCCGTAGCCCTTCCCGGAGCAGTTGTTTACGCTACCGCCAAGGACCACGTTACTATCGAAGGAGTTATGACCATCAAAAAGGGCAAGCTCCGCGGATACGAATCAAACGGAATGCTTTGCTCCGGAGTAGAGATCGGACTTAACGAAAACCTCTATCCCGGCGCAGGATACAACGGACTTCTTGTTCTCCCCGAGGATACAAAGCTCGGAACCGATATCAAGGAGATTACCGGTCTTGACGATTGGATCTTTGACGTATCTATTACTGCCAACAGACCCGACTGCCAGAGCATCTTCGGCCTTGCAAGAGAGGTAGCTGCGGTACTTAAGACCGAGCTTCATGAGCCCGCTCTTGATTTCCATCCTACCGAAGTTAAGAAGGACGGATTTAAGGTAAGCGTCGAGGCACAGGACATCTGCCCCAGATACTCTGCTCATTACGTATACGACGTTAAGCTTGGCGAGTCACCTGCCTGGATGAGAAGAAGACTTGCTCTTGTTGGAAACAATTCAATCTCAAATATCGTTGATATTACAAACTACGTATTAAGAGAGCTCGGACAGCCTCTTCACGCTTTCGACTGCAACTTCCTTGAGGGCAACGAAATCTGCGTAAGACGCGCTAAGGAAGGTGAGAAGATCACAACTTTAGACGAGAAGGAATTCTCCCTTACTACCGACAATCTTGTAATCTGTGACGGTGTAAAGCCTGTAGCCCTTGCGGGAATTATGGGCGGATTAAACTCCGAGATCAGAGAAAATACTACCGAAGTTATCTTCGAGGCTGCTAAGTTTGCAAGAGACAATATCCGTAAGAGCTCAAGAGCCCTCGGACAGTCTTCAGACTCCAGCCAGAGATATTCCAAGGGCGTTGATGAGTACGCTACCGTTATGGCTATGAAGAGAGTCCTTCATCTCGTAGAAGAGCTGGGCTGCGGTAAGGTTTCATCCACTCACGAAGACGTCAATACCGGAAAGAGCTTAGAGCCCAGACCCTTAAAGGCAAGCATTAAGAAGGTTAACGGAGTACTCGGTATCGAGGTACCTACGGAAGATATCAAGGACATCCTTACAAGACTTTACTTTAACCCCGAGATAAATGGAGACGAGCTCACCATCCATATCCCCGCTTACAGAGAGGATATGGAAGACTATCCCGATATCTCCGAGGAGCTTATCAGAATGTATGGATACGATCACATCAATCCTACATTCATGCCCACCGCTAAAGTAACCATCGGTGGTCAGTCTCCCAGACAGAAG
>JAFPRD010000265.1:0-2163 GCA_017401005.1 Lachnospiraceae bacterium | reverse complement strand
GGGCTCTATCGCGGATATGACAACTTTCTCCTTCCATCCGGTAAAGACGGTAACCGCCGGTGAGGGAGGTGCAATCCTTACTAATGATGATGAGCTTTACGAGAAGCTTGTTCTTGCCCATACCCACGGAATTACCCACGAAGACGAGCTCTTTGAGGATGCTCCTCATGAAGGCCCCTGGTATTATGAGCAGATATCCCTTGGTTATAATTATCGTATGACAGATTTCCAGGCGGCTCTCCTTATCAGCCAGATGGGAAGGATTGAAGAGTTCAAGAAAAGACGTAAGGAGATTGTAGGGAGATATAATGAGGCCTTTAGTAAGGTCCCAGGAATCATCGTTCAAAAGGAGATTCCCGAGTCCGATACCTGCAGACACCTTTACATCATCAGACTCGACTTTGATAAGCTCTCCTGCACAAGACGCGAGTTCTTTGACGCTATGAGCGCGGAGAATGTTCAGTGCCAGGTTCACTACGTACCTGTTTACTGGTTCCCCTACTATCGACATCTCGGATATGAAAAGGGACTTTGCCCCAATGCCGAGGAGGTTTATAATGGAATTATGAGTATTCCTCTTTACCCCCGTCTTACGGATGAAGAGGTAGAGGATGTTATTGCAGCCGTTACAAAGGTTGCTGCCGCGTATGCGAAATAATACGCTCTGCTCAGGGAAAACCCTACTAAAAAGAGCGCGGAGAAGTAAATGCTTAAAAGAGAGTATGACAGGATCATAATCGGCGCAGGAATCTACGGACTGTACAGCGCGCTTTACTGCGGCTCTCGCGGCCTTTCGGTTTGCGTCCTTGAAAAGGAGCCGGAGGCTTTTACGAGGGCAACGTACGTAAACCAGGCGAGGGTGCATATGGGGTATCATTATCCCAGAAGCCTTACTACCGCGATGAAGTCCGCGGGATATTTCAGAAGGTTTTGCGAAGATTACGACTACTGCATTAATAAAGATTTCAAACAAATATATGCCACATCTGCGAATTTCAGCTGGACAAATGCGGAGCAGTTTATGAGCTTTTGCAGGGCAGCAGGGATAAAGTGCGAGGAGGTTTCGGCTTCAAAATACTTTAAACCCGGGATGTGCGACGGAGCTTTTCTTACGGAAGAATATACCTACGACGCGAAGAATTTGCGGGATGGGATGCTTAAAGACATCTCAAAATACGAGAATATAGTTATTAAATACAATACTCCCGTCAGTGATGTAAAAAGAGCAGGGGATGAATATATCGTAAAAGACGGGGATGGAAACGAGTATTATACAAAGTTTTTGCTTAATGCCACATACGCTTCTGTCAACGAGATAATATCAAAGGTTGTCCCTGAGGAATGCTTTAATATAAAGTACGAGCTTTGCGAGATAATACTTTGCGATGTATCCGAAAATATGAAGGATCTCGGACTTACCGTAATGGACGGACCTTTCTTTTCGCTTATGCCCTTCGGACAGACAGGCGACCACTCCCTTACTTCCGTAACCTTTACGCCCCATGAAGTCTCCTACGAAAAGCAGCCGGCCTTTGGATGCAGGGACAGAGCCGGGGAGTTTTGTAAAGCGGGGCAGATGGGTAACTGCGATTTTTGTAAGTACAGACCGGAGTCGGCCTGGGAGTATATGTCCCATCTTGCAAAAAAGTATATAAAAGACGAGTACGGCTTTAGTTATAAGAAATCTCTTTTTTCTATGAAGCCTATCTTAAAGACTTCAGAGGTTGATGACTCGAGGCCCACGGCTATAAGGGTTCATACCGGCGGACCGGGCAAAAATGGAGAACCGACGTTTATAAGCGTTTTATCCGGAAAGATAAATACGATATACGATCTCGACGAATATTTGGTATAAGGAATCAAAATGGAAAAAAAGTTTGTATCAGTTGTAGTATATCTCTACAATGACGAAGAAAATATCGAAGAGTTTATGACAAGCGTTCTTCCGAAGGTTGAGGAGAGCTTTGAACATTACGAGGCTGTCTTTGTTGACGACAAGAGCGATGACGAAACTGTATCCAAGATTAAGGAAGTTGCAAGTACAAACTCCTTCGGCGGTATGATTTCCATTGTAAAAATGGAAAATTACCAGGGCCTTGAGGCTTCTATGAATGCCGGCAGAGATATTGCCATCGGTGATTTTGTTTACGAGTTTGATACCTG
>JAFPRD010000264.1:0-2296 GCA_017401005.1 Lachnospiraceae bacterium | reverse complement strand
GCATTAATAATACTATCGAACTTACCCATCTTGTCCTCCAAATATATATTTATAAAAAAGGCTAAATTGTATAATTTCTCTCTCCGAAAATACCGGTTCCGACTCTTACGTAAGTCGCCCCTTCTTCGATGGCAACTTCGTAATCCCCCGTCATCCCCATTGACAATTCGCCCATAGAATTATTATCTTTGTTTTCGGCTTCTATGTCAACAAGCAATTGCTTTAAAGTGCTAAAATATGTGCGGTTTTCTTCGGGATTTTCGGTATAGGGAGCAACCGTCATAAGACCTTTGACGCAAATTCCCGGAAGGCTCATGGCTTCTTTTACAAGCTCGGCGCTCTCTTTAAGATTTCCGCCCCATTTACTCTCTTCTCCGGAAGCGTTTACCTCGATCAAAATATTCGAAGTGACACCGGCTTTAACAGATTCCTTGCTTATCTCCTGCGCAAGCCTTAAGGAATCAACACTGTGAATAAGATAAACCTTACCCACTATGTACTTTACCTTATTGCGCTGAAGGTGTCCTATCATATGCCATCTGATATCAGAAGGCATGGCAGGTATCTTCTCTACAAGTTCCTGCACATG
Source organism: Lachnospiraceae bacterium (assembly GCA_017401005.1). Classification (GTDB taxonomy): domain Bacteria; phylum Bacillota; class Clostridia; order Lachnospirales; family Lachnospiraceae; genus AC2028. The sequence continues at coordinate 1,707 of JAFPRD010000264.1, read as the reverse complement.
ATTCTCGCCAAAATCCCTGGCTCCGGCTTCATAAGCCTCCTTTAGCATCTTCAGAGGCTTAGTCTTACTGACAGCGATAAGAGTAACATCATTTTCGCTTCTCCCGGCCTTTTTTGCGCATCTTTTAACATTTTCCAAAACTTTTTTATAATTTTCGGCAACCATTACTTTGACTGGCTGATGAATTGATCATCCGATACAGAATCCGCATCAAGCGCAATGTAGTCATAATATCTCAGTCCGTAAGCGGAATTTGATTTTACGATGGCATATTCGCTGTTTTGGTAGAGTATGGTGATCTCTTTAAAATCAGCATATCCTTTATTAATATTATAAACTCCGATAAGCGAGCCTTTATCATGCACAACGAAGGTAGTCTCATCACTTCCGAAAAGCACATCTCCGGCGCTTAATAAGGAGTTATCAACATAATAGACTCCTTTTTCCTCATCGTATGAGTAAACTTCGAGGCTGACCGCGCTCTTGGTCTTGGAGCCGTCTTCTCCGTATACCTGCATAAGTACGGTATAGGTATTGTTTACATTTTCGGTAACGTACTTTTCATCAATAAGATAAAATTCCTTTTCCGCAATAGCAGAATTAGGTATCTTAAGTCCCTTCTCATTCTCAATAACCAGCTCAACATCAAGGAATCTGTCATCCACAAAGCTGATAAGAGAATTTGTAAAGGAAAGGCAAAGGAAATAATCTCCGTTATTGTCAAGAAGCGAAGCCTTGCCCCAGCTTTCGGTCTGGTTTTTAAGGAACTTGACAAGAATATAATCATTTTCAACAAGAGATTCTCCGAGCTCCTTGGTAACGGGAATGACAAGGGACCAGTCTTCTCCAAGATTTATCTTGTAGACAACATCCTCCGCGGAACGAAGCTCATTGCTCAGAAGCTGGGTTCTTGTGTAATCCTTTTCCTTGAAAACATCTTTTGTAACCATCTCCGGCAGCATATCTTCATATCCGTCATACCAATACGAAACAATGCCCGTATTACCGGCATAAGAATACTTAAGGCTAATACCGCTGCTTTGGGCACCGGCTGAAGTCATATTGTTTAAAAGCTTTGTATTTGCAAGCTTTAAAACAGTGTTTTTAAGAGAGTATTTGAAATTGTAAAGCTCTGAAAAATCGGAGGGGTCATATCCGTGAACAAAATTAATAATATCTGTACGAAACTCGGATAATTCTCTGTCGGTCAAAGAATTCTCTCCGAGAGACTGAGCTTCGATGAATTCATTTAAAGAACCAGTTTCGTCAACAGTGTAAACAAGATCTCCGACGGCAACTCGCTGGCCTTCTCTGGCAAGATAGTTGACGTATCCCGGGGCGGTATTGCTTACAAGGAGCTCATCTCTTAATATAACGCCTCTGTAGATTGTCGTACTCGCAAGGGCGCCCTCAACGACTTCGTATCTGACGGTGTGGGTTCTGCGAAGGTAAATAATACCTACAATGATGACGTAAACAAGTATCAGCAAAAATAAAATCAGCGTAATATTTATTTGTCTTTTTTTTCTGAACCGAAAAACGTTATTTTCTTCAGATTCGTTAATATTATTAGCCAATTTGCGTACTAACCTTTTATTTTTTTAGGTACCGATCTGTTCAAGAAGGGTATTCATATTTTTATATAAAGAATCCGTTCCGTCCGATTTAAGTATTACGGAAATAAACGGAGAGCCGCTTGCATCCTTT
>JAFPRD010000263.1:0-8753 GCA_017401005.1 Lachnospiraceae bacterium | reverse complement strand
ATGGTATAGGGGATCTTTACGGTGTGTACGACAAGCTGGAGTACATTAAATCCCTTGGAGTAACCGCCATCTGGTTTAACCCTTTGTATCCTTCTCCCAATGCGGATTTCGGATATGATATTTCCGACTATTGCGATATCCATCCCGATTACGGAGATCTTGATCAGTTTAAAAAGGTGCTTGATAAAGCCCATGCTCTCGGAATGAAGGTTGTTATGGACCTTGTCATCAATCATACTTCCGATGAACATAAATGGTTTAAGGAGAGCAGAAAGGGCAAGGATAATCCCTACAGCGATTATTATATTTGGAGAGATAAGCCCAACAACTGGGATTCCATCCTTGAAGGCTCGGCCTGGGAGTTTGACAAGGAAAGAGGTCAGTACTATCTGCACCTTTTTGCAAAGAAACAGCCGGACTTAAATATGGACAACCCGAAGGTTAGGGAGGAAGTAAAGAATATACTTCGTTTCTGGCTAGAGATGGGTGTTGACGGATTTAGAGAAGATGTTATTAACTTTATTTCCAAAAGAGAGGGACTACCCAATGGCATCGGATTTTTACCGATAATCGGAAGCATGATGCATTACAAGGATGGTCCCCATATTCATGAATATATGCGGGAATTCAGAGAAGTTTGCGACGAGTACGGCGCGGTACAGATCGGCGAAGGGCCTATGACTTCCCTTGGAAACGCAAAAAAGTATTTAAGCGGCGATACCAAGTCCCTTGATATGATGTTTTCTTTTGACCATATGACTGCAGACTGTTTGTTTACGGAGTATATCCACAGACCTTTTAAACTGATAAGGCTAAAAAAGGCTTTATCTAAATGGCAGTACGGACTTGAGGGAAGAGCGTGGAATTCACTTTATCTTGAAAACCACGATCATCCAAGGGTTATCAGCAGATACGGAAGCGAGAGATACCACAGAGAAAGCGGAACGGCCCTTGCACTTTGCTATCTGTTTTTGCACGGTACTCCATTTATTTATCAGGGACAGGAAATCGGTATGACTAATATCCGCCTGTCCTCGATACATAAGTATATAGATGTTTCCTCCATAAATAATTACTTTAAGTATCATCTTAAGGATGATGAAAAGGATAGATTACGGAGGATACATTTATCCAGCAGAGATTCGGCAAGGACTCCGATGCAGTGGACTTCCGGAAGATACGCCGGATTCTCTTTGGTTAAGCCCTGGTTTTATTTAAATCCTAATTACAGAAAGATCAATGTCTCCAGGGAGGAAAAGAATCCTAACAGCATTTTAAACTTCTACAGAGAGTGTATAAAGATTAGGCAAAAGAGCAAAACGCTGCTTTTCGGAAAATATAAGGAATACGAGGAAAACCATCCTTACGTTTATATGTACGAAAGGCGCCTTGATAAGAACGGATATGTAGTTATTACTTCTTTTGCTAAAGAGAAGATTCCCTTTGTACTTCCCAAAGCTTTCCGTGGACATAAAGGAAAGGTTGTTATCTCAAACTACCCTTTAAAGAACAAAAAAGGAGAGAAGTTTACCTTCCCCATTGACTATATGATCCTCGAGCCCTACGAAGCCCTCGTCGTCAAAATAAGATATTTAACACTTGACAACTGTAAAGTGACGTAGTAATATTTATTCAATTTAAGACATAAACCGTTGAAGCGGGGATAAAGGCAGTAAAAGTGCTTACAGAGAGACCGGGTGCTGAGAAAGGTTGGATTACTGGCTGTCAAATGGGCCGCTGAGGGCGTGGCGAAAGGAGTTTCCGAGTATACTGCGACGTTAGCCTGCGTTAAAGGTAAAGAAGATGATGGTCTTCCGATAAGAGCGCTGCTTAAGCGAATCAAGGTGGCACCGCGAGATATTTAGTTTATCCCGTCCTTGGCAAATAGTTTATTTGCCGAGGATGTTTTTTTATTCATTTATATACGAGTTTATAACAAAGTAAGAAAGGAGCATCAGATGAAAATCTATCCGTCACTGGAAGAATGTAAGGCAATAGCAAATACCGGAAAGTATGGGGTGATTCCCGTCTGGTGCGAGATATTTGCGGATTCAACAACAGCTATCGAGGTCCTTAAAAAGCTTAAAAATGTCAGCAAACATGTATATCTTCTTGAGAGCGCGGAGGCTGATAAAAAGTGGGGAAGATATTCCTTCCTCGGATACGATCCTTTAATGGAGATTACCGCCTACAACGGTGAGGTTACCGTAACGGATCCCGACGGAACGAAATCAGAGATGAGAGATATCAGAGGGGCTATCAGAGAAATTGTTGACATATACAAAAGCCCTGAAAATAAAGAACTTCCACCTTTTACAGGCGGCCTTGTAGGTTATTTTTCCTACGACTATATAAAGTACAGTGAACCTACTCTTAAGCTTGATGCGAAGGATGAGGACGGCTTTAAGGATTGCAATCTGATGCTTTTCCATAAGGTTATCGCCTTCGATAATTACAGGCAAAAGATAATCCTCATCTACAATATAAGAACTGAAGACATTGATGTCAGCTACAATACAGCAATTAAAAGGCTTAATGAGATGAAGGAAATCATCTTAAGCGGTAAACCGGAGGCTAACGAACCTTTAAAGCTTTTAAGTGATTTCGAACCCCTTTTTGATGAGAAAAACTATTGTGAGATGGTAAAAAAAGGTAAGCATTATATCTTCGAGGGAGATATTTTCCAGGTTGTACTTTCCAACAGACTTGAGGCTAAGATGGAAGGAAGCCTTCTTGATGCATACAGAGTGCTTCGTACTTCAAATCCTTCACCTTATATGTTTTACTTTTCGGGAAGCGACGGAGAAATCTCGGGAGCCAGCCCTGAAACTCTTGTAAAGCTTGAAAACGGAAGGCTCCATACTTTCCCTCTTGCAGGTACAAGAAAAAGAGGAGAAACAGACGAGGAAGATATTGCTCTCGAGAAAGAACTGCTTGCCGATGAAAAAGAAAGAGCAGAGCACAATATGCTCGTTGATCTCGGACGAAACGATATAGGAAAGATCAGTAAGATCGGATCGGTAGAAGTTGAAAAGTATATGTCCATCGAGAGATACTCACATGTAATGCATATAGGCTCGACGGTAGGCGGCGATATAAGGGACGATAAGGATGCTCTTGATGCAGTCGATGCAATACTTCCCGCCGGAACCCTAAGCGGAGCTCCAAAGCTTCGAGCCTGTGAGATAATCAACGAACTCGAGAACAATAAGAGAGGCATTTACGGAGGTGCCATCGGTTACATTTCATTTACAGGTAACCTGGATACATGTATCGCAATAAGACTTGCGTTTTCGAAAAACGGAAAAGTATTTATCCGCTCGGGAGCGGGGATCGTAGCAGATTCTGTACCGGAAAATGAATACAGGGAATGCATCCAAAAGGCGGCTGCCGTAAGAAATGCCATTGAAAAAGCCTGCGAGGGAATCGAGTAAGGGAGGACATTATGATACTGCTTATTGATAATTATGACAGTTTTTCTTACAACGTATATCAGCTTATCGGAAGTATCAATCCCGATATTAAGGTTATCAGAAATGATGAGATGACTGTTTCTGAAATTGAGGCACTTGATCCCGAACGTATCATTATTTCGCCGGGGCCCGGAAAACCGTCGGAGGCAGGGATCTGCGAAGAGGTTATAAAGTACTTCGCCGGAAAAAAGCCTATTATGGGTATCTGTTTAGGGCATCAGGCAATCTGCGAAGTATTTGGAGCAACCATAACTTACGCAAAGCAGCTTATGCACGGGAAGCAGTCAGTGGCAAAGCTTGATAATTCATCTGTATTATTCAAAGGGATGGATGATAAAATGACCGTAGCAAGATATCATTCACTTGCTGCTAAGTCTGATACGATCCCAGACTGTCTTAAAGTTACGGCGACAACAGATGATGGTGAAGTTATGGCGGTAGAGCACAGAGATTATCCCGTTTACGGCGTGCAATTTCATCCGGAATCCGTACTTACTCCGGACGGAAAGAAGATCATGGAGAATTTTTTAAAGTAATAAAATCACGTTGAGCCATATGTGAACATGGAGAAATAGAATGATTCTTGAGAAAATCGCAAAATATACGAAAGAAAGAATTGAGCATGAAAAAAGCCTGCTGCCTCTTAGTGAACTGAAGATAAGAGCGAAAGATTTGGATGCTAAGACAGGTTTTCCATTTGAAAAAGCTCTTTCAAAGCCGGGAATAAGCTTTATCTGCGAGGCAAAGAAAGCTTCACCCTCTAAGGGGGTTATCGCAAAGGATTTTCCTTATGTGCAGATAGCAAAAGAGTATGAAGAAGCCGGCGCCGATGCTATGAGCGTCTTGACGGAGCCCAAGTGGTTTATGGGAAAGGATGAGTATTTGTCCGAGATAAGAAAGGCTGTTAGCTTACCGCTTCTTAGAAAAGACTTTACCGTTGATGAATATATGATTTATCAGGCAAAGGTTATGGGAGCGGACGCGGTACTTTTAATCTGCGCTATCTTAAGCGATATGCAGCTTAGTGAGTACTTCGGCATTGCAAACGAGCTTGGGCTTTCCGCTCTTATCGAGGCTCATGATGAAGAAGAGGTAAAAAGAGCTCTTAAGGCGGGAGCAAGGATAGTTGGAGTAAACAATAGGAATTTAAAGGATTTTACCGTTGATATAGAAAACTCCGTAAGGCTGAGAAGCCTTGTTCCTAAGGAAATCTTGTTTGTATCGGAAAGCGGTATGAAAGAAAGAAAAGATATAAACCGGCTTGAAGATAACGGAACAAATGCGGTACTTATCGGGGAAACCTTTATGAGAAGCAACGATAAAGCGGCGATGATCAAAGAACTGAGGGGAATGTAAAAAAGAATTAGATTAATTTACCTAAAGTGCGATTAAATTAGCAAAATAAAAGTAAAAAATAATAAATATAAAAGCGGAAAAACTTAAAAATACAGGAAGGATGAAACAATGAACGAAAAAGGAAGATTCGGAATACACGGCGGACAGTATATTTCTGAGACGCTTATGAACGAGCTTATAAAGCTCGAGGAAGCCTACGAGTATTACAAAAACGATCCCGAGTTTAATGCCGAGCTGCAGGACCTTTTGAATAATTACGCAGGAAGACCTTCACTTCTTTACTATGCGGAGAAGATGACTAAAGACCTTGGCGGAGCAAAGATTTACCTTAAAAGGGAGGACCTTAACCATACAGGCTCCCACAAGATCAATAATGTTTTGGGTCAGGCCCTTCTTGCCAAAAAGATGGGAAAGACAAGACTTATCGCTGAGACCGGTGCAGGGCAGCACGGAGTTGCAACTGCTACGGCTGCGGCACTTCTTGGCATGGAGTGTGAGATCTTTATGGGAAAGGAAGATACGGTTCGCCAGGCTCTTAACGTATACAGAATGGAGCTTTTGGGAGCAAAGGTTAATGCTGTTACAACCGGAACCATGACCCTTAAGGATGCGGTTAACGATGCTATGAGGGAATGGTCCGGAAGAGTGGCAGATACGCATTACTGCCTAGGATCTGTAATGGGACCTCATCCTTTCCCTACCATAGTAAGAGATTTCCAGAGCGTCATCAGTAAGGAAGCAAGGGCTCAGATTCTTGAGGCTGAGGGGAAACTTCCCGCTGCCGTTATTGCCTGCGTTGGCGGAGGATCAAACTCGATCGGAGCCTTTTACAACTTTATTCCCGATAAAGAAGTTGAACTTATAGGATGCGAGGCCGGAGGAAGAGGCGTCGATACTCCAGAGACTGCGGCAACTATCGCCACAGGATCCCTTGGTATCTTCCACGGAATGAAGTCATATTTTTGCCAGGATAAATACGGCCAGATAGCGCCTGTATATTCGATTTCAGCGGGACTTGATTATCCCGGAATAGGACCTGAGCATGCATATCTTCACGATATCGGAAGAGCTAAATATGTACCGGTTACTGACGAAGAAGCTGTCTGCGCTTTTGAGTATCTGTCAAAGACAGAGGGCATCATCCCTGCAATAGAAAGCGCCCACGCAGTAGCTCAGGCTATAAAGATAGCTAAGAATTACTCTAAGGATCAGAGCATTATTATCTGTATCTCGGGAAGAGGCGACAAGGACGTTGCGGCTATAGCAAGATACAGAGGAGTAGATCTTCACGACTGATCTTTTGAAGCGATAATAAAAACAATAATAACCTAAGGTTAAACGAAAAAAGGTGATCAAATGAAGGGCAAGTTAAACAACAAGATTTCAAAAGCTTTTGATAATGCAAACGGTAAAGCGTTTATTGCTTTTATAACCGCCGGTGATCCGGATGCCGACAGTACCGTAAAGTATATTTTGGAGATGGCAAGAGCAGGGGCAGACCTTATTGAGATAGGTATCCCTTTCTCGGATCCTACCGCGGAGGGCGTTGTTATACAGGATGCAAATATCCGTGCGCTTAAGGGCGGAATGACTACCGACGGCGTTTTTGATATTGTTAAAAGAGTAAGAGAAGAAAGCGATATTCCTCTTTGCTTTATGACTTACGCTAACCCTGTATTTCATTATGGATATGATGCATTTTTTGCTAAATGTGAGGACCTTGGCGTTGACGGAATAATTGTTCCCGATATGCCTTTTGAGGAAAAACAGGAGATGGAAGAGCCCGCAAATGCGCATAATATCTCCGTTATTTCAATGGTTTCTCCTACATCCGAGGAAAGGATCAAGAATATCGCTAAGGATGCAGACGGTTTTATCTATGTTGTAAGCTCTATGGGAGTTACGGGCGTAAGAAGTGAGATAAACACCGACCTTGATTCTATAATCGCACATATAAGAGAGGTAACAGACAAGCCCTGTGCTATCGGTTTCGGAATCAGTACTCCCAATCAGGCAAAGGCTATGGCGGCTAAATCCGACGGAGCTATTGTAGGAAGCGCTATTGTGAGGATCGTTGCAGAGCATGGAAAAGATGCGGGCAAGTATCTCTACGATTATGTTAAGAGCATGAAAGATGCAGTACGATCCGTTTAAAAAAAGGAACTGCAAAGAAGGCTATCAGCTACGCAAAGAGTATTCTTCTTGACGAGACTTCGAAGTAGTTGTATAATCAGGAAAGTTATACAAATATACTTGTATACAATCTGAGGAGGAACTTTTATGGCAGACATTTATTCTATCAATGAACACAACGAAATGCTTGATTTTTCCGAGATGGATCACATTAAGGAAGAAATCGATTCGCTGGAGCAGATCCTTGAAGGCAACCATCGTATAGATAAAAACCTTTATCTTGAATATGATGTAAAAAGAGGACTCCGTGATGCCGCCGGAAAGGGTGTGCTTACAGGTCTTACCGAGATTTCAGATGTTGTTGCTTACGATCTTAAAGACGGAAACCAGATCCCTTGTGACGGACGTCTTTATTATCAGGGAGTAAATGTCGTTGACTTTATAAAGGGACTTGGGGACAGGAGATTCGGATTTGAGGAGACAACATATCTTCTTATCTTCGGAAAGCTCCCCACAAAGAGTCAGCTGGATGAGTTCATCCGTGTTAGCAGAGAGTTCCAGAATCTCGGCGCCCGTTTTACACGTGACGTTGTTATGAAGGCTTCAAATGCCAATATTATGAATGCGCTTCAGAGATGCGTACTTACTCTGTATACATACGACAATAACCCGGATGATATCTCGGCCAAGAATGTGCTTCGCCAGTCCTTGGAGCTTATAAACAAGCTTCCTCTTATAGCAGTATATTCTTATATGTCATACTGCCACTTCAGAAAAGACGAGGCTCTTGTTATCAGAAATCCCAAGCCGGAGCTTTCTGTGGCTGAGAATATTTTGCAGATGCTTCGTCCCGACGGTAAGTTTACCGAACTTGAGGCCAAGGTTTTGGATGTAGCCCTTATCCTTCACGCGGACCACGGCGGAGGAAATAACTCCACCTTTACGACCCACGTTGTTACTTCTTCGGGCACAGACACATATTCTTCAATTGCAGCATCAATCGGCTCTCTTAAGGGATTCCGTCACGGCGGTGCAAACCTTAAGGTTCAGAATATGTTTGCCGATCTTTACAAGAATATCAAGAACCGTGAGGATGAGAAGGAAGTTAAGACCTATATCCAGAAGATCCTTGATAAGCAGGTATTTGACAAACAGGGACTTGTCTACGGAATGGGACATGCCGTTTATACTCTTTCCGACCCCAGAGAGGTTGTACTTAAAGAGTACGCCAAGAAGCTGGCTGAGGAGAAGGGACGTCTTGATGACTTCAACTTCTACGAGAGAGTCGAAAAAATTGCGGGCAAGCTTATCATGCAGCAGAAGAATGTTCACAAAGAGGTTTGCGCAAATGTAGACTTCTACAGCGGACTTGTATACAGCATGATGGGAATTCCCGAGGAGCTTTACACCCCGATCTTTGCAATCGCAAGAATCTCGGGATGGTGCGCTCACAGACTCGAGGAGATCTTAAACGCCGGAAAGATCGTTCGTCCTGCTTATAAGTACGTAGGTACCCACGTGCCTTATGTTCCTATTAATAAAAGATAATTATCTCGAATAAGAAAAATTGTACCTAAATTTTTCAGATTTTTTAGAAAATCACTTGACATAATACGAGTGGATTCATATAATATTCGAGTATGCGATTTTGCGTGTAATTTATTGCAAAGGTAACGGATATGCTGATTAATCTTTCAGATGTTTTTAATACATCCGGTAAAGTTCTTCAGAACGCTGTCAGCCCTGAACTAAAGGTATATGACGGTGGTTTCGGTGAGTTTGAACTTTTGT
>JAFPRD010000262.1:0-10495 GCA_017401005.1 Lachnospiraceae bacterium | reverse complement strand
ATTTATTGCTCTTAAAATTTGGTAGACTGTATCCCGTAAAGAAAAGCAGTGCGGCTGTCTATAGCTGACAGATTTACGGGAGGAAATATTATGAATATCAAAAATATAGTTTACGGGATTTTAAGTGTTGTTTTGGTCATCGGACTTTTGATCGGATTTACCTTTGTTTCAAGCGGCGCATCAGACACTTCTGCCGAGGCAAGATGTGAATACTTAAAGGCACGTACGGATGAATATAAAGCGATTATAAGAGACTATATTAAAGAAAGTCCCTATGAAAATGCCGGCGTTACAGTTACTTATGTGACTGAGGGAGACAGAGCGAGAGTTTATAGCGTCAGGCTTCACCACAGAATCTTTGAATCAATGTCAAATGAAGAAAAGCAGGAGCTTTCCGCAAATATTGCGGGTCTTTCTTTTTACGACCCCGATTGTAAATTTGAGGTGATTTTCGATTAGATTAGTATAGATTTTTTATATAGTCTGTGGGTGACATAAAAACAAAAAAAGAGTTATAATTATTCGGACCGGTAAAAACAGATCGCCGGCCCAAGGAGAAAAAATATGAATATTCCTAAACCACAGGAAGTTTACAGGCATTTTAAAGGCAATCTTTACCGCGTACTTGCGGTGGCAAAGCACACAGAGACCGGAGACAGACTTGTGGTTTACCAGTCGGTTGCAGATGAGACGGAAGTTTACGCAAGACCCCTCGAGATGTTTATGAGCCCGGTTGATAAAGAAAAGTATCCCGAAGCTACGCAGCTTATGAGATTCGAACTTACTGCTGAAAACAGCGAAGAGGATCCTGATGTTGACGCCTTTATGGCCTGCGAAACCTATACGGAAAAGCTTACCGCCCTTGTTAATATGAAAACCAGACTTACCCCGGAGAAGCTTTCACTCCTTGCCTGTACCTGTGATATAGTGTTGCCTCAGGGAGATCTGTTTGAAAAATATGAGGGACTGAAGAGTTCCCTTGCCCTTAGAAGCAAATACGAAGGCACCAGGTTACGTCAGTAAAATGTCGGATTCAGCATTAAACGAAGCAATAGAATATCTTACCGGAATACGGGGCGGAAGTATTAACCCCGGATTATCAAGGATCAAAAACCTTTTAGAGGAGCTCGGAAATCCCCAGGATGATCTTAAGTGCGTTCATGTTGCGGGAACAAACGGAAAAGGCTCTGTTTGCGCCTTTGTTTCATCTGTGCTTATAAAGGCCGGCTTTAAGGTGGGAGTTTTCACATCCCCCGCAGTTTTTGATTATCGCGAGAGATACCGTGTCGGCAAAAAGAACATTTCCGCCGCGGACCTTGTTAAGATGACGGAGCTTGTCAGGGCGGCTGCCTGTCGTTTGGAGGAAAGGGGACTTGAAAAGCCTTCCTCTTTTGAGACGGAGACCGCTCTTGCTTTTTTATATTTTAAAGAGAAAAATTGCGATATAGCCGTGATTGAGACCGGCATGGGGGGACTTGAAGACTCCACAAATATAATCGAGAAGCCCCTTTGCAGCGTTATCGCTTCAGTTAGCTTTGATCATATGGCTTTTCTCGGGGACAGTCTTGAAAAGATTGCTTTTCAAAAAGCCGGTATTATAAAACCCGGATGCCCTGTTGTCAGCGCAAGGCAGCACAAAGAAGCGGCTCGCGTTATTGAGGATGTTGCAAAGGAAAAGAAAAGCAACCTGACTACAGTTGATGAAGATAAAATAAAAGACCGCAAAGTCTCAAAAACCTCGATTTTTCAGCTCTTTGATTACAAGGATCATAAAAAGATTGAGATTTCCCTCCTCGGGAAATACCAGCTTAAAAACGCGGCGCTTGCAATTGAGACTGTAGAGGTACTTAGAAGCTTAGGTCTTAGGATAACTGATAAAGCGTTGTATGAGGGACTTAAGGAGGCTGCCTGGCCCGGAAGATTTCAGATTCTTTCGGATAAGCCTGCGATAATCGTCGACGGAGCGCATAACGAAGAAGCCGCTTTGAGACTGTCGGATTCACTTTTATTTTATTTTACAAATCGCCGTATCGTATATATAATGGGTATGCTGAAGGACAAAGAGTACGAAAAGGTAAGCGAGATTACCGCTCCTTTGGCGGAACAGATATTTACGGTTGAAACTCCGAACAATAAAAGAGCGCTTTCCGCAATCGAACTTGCCGAGACGGTAAAGCATTTCAACAAAAATGTCACGGCGGCGGATTCCCTTTATGAAGCCCTTGAGATGGCAAGGCTGCTGGCCGGGCGTGACGGAGTAATAGTTATTTTCGGGTCCCTTTCATTTTTGGGACAGATTACGGAGCTTACGAAAAATGGACCAGGAAAAGATAAAACAAGCAGTAAGCCTTCTGCTCGAAGCAATAGGTGAAGATAAAGAAAGGGAAGGCCTGAAGGATACCCCTGACCGTATCGCGAGAATGTACGAAGAGATATTCGAGGGATACGATAAGGACCCGAAGGAGATTCTATCAAAGGTGTTTACCGCTGATAACAGTGAGATGGTTATCGAGAAGGATATAACCTTCTACTCTATGTGTGAACACCACATGATGCCTTTCTACGGAAAAGCGCATATAGCTTACATACCGGGAGAAAAAGTAGTCGGTATCAGTAAGCTTGCAAGGACGGTTGAGGTCTTTGCAAGAAGGCTTCAGATTCAGGAACGTATGACTGGGCAGATCGCGGATGCGATAATGGAAAGCCTCGGCGCAAAGGGCGCGATGGTTGTGCTTGAAGCCGAGCATATGTGTATGACAATGCGAGGGGTTAAAAAGCCCGGAAGCAAAACAGTTACAGTAGCATCAAGGGGAGCTTTCTCGGATAGTGAGGAGCTCAGAAACAGATTTTTCAGCCTTATGAGGAATTAGAAATGATTATCGGCAATAAAGAATTTTGCAAGGACGACAGATTTTATATTTTTGGAATTTTAAACGTTACCCCCGACTCATTTTCAGACGGGGGGCGTTTTATTATTGACGGGAGAATAGACCGGGATACGGTTTTGAAGACTGTAGAGAGGATGATCGGCGATGGAATGGATATCGTTGATGTTGGCGGCGAGTCCACAAGGCCCGGATATACCCTGATTCCCGACGAAGAAGAAATAGAGCGCACTGCCCCGGTTATTGAGGCGATAAAGAAAAACTTCGATATACCGATTTCTCTCGATACGTACAAATCATCCGTCGCAAAGGCGGGAATAGAAGCCGGAGCGGATCTTATAAATGATATCTGGGGATTCAAGTACTCTGCGGATATGGCTGATATTGTTGCAAAGGCGGGCGTATCCTGCTGTCTTATGCAAAATAGGAAAGAACCAAATTATGTAAACTATATAGAGGATGTTGTTTGCGACCTCAGAGAATCGGTTGAAATAGCCAAAAAAGCCGGAGTTTCCGAAGACCGGATAATGATCGATCCCGGAGTCGGGTTTGCCAAAAGCTATGAACAGAACCTTGAAATAATAAATAAACTTGACGAATTATGTAAACTTAACCTCCCCATCCTCCTTGGAACAAGCCGAAAATCTGTTATCGGCCTGACTCTTAACCTTCCCTCTTCGGAGAGAGTGGAAGGAACCGTAGCCACGTCGGTAATCGGAGCTATGAAGGGGGCAAGATTTTTCAGAGTGCATGATATAAAAGAAAACAGAAGAGCTCTGGATATGACAAGAGCTATACTTTCTTAAGGAGTTTAAGAGAAAAGTAAGCGGCAACGCCGGTAAGGAGTCCGGTTACAATTCCGCTGATAACAAGATACGGAGCGTACAAAAGTACGCCCGGAGTATTTGTAAATCCGATGGCAACAAGAAGCTGAGCCGCGTTATGAAGGACAGCGCCAAATATTGCCGTAATGTAAAGGGCTTTTCCCTTAAAGAATTTATCAATCAGATACTCCCCTGCAAGGCAGACCGCTCCGCCTAATGCCGAGTAAGCGAAGCTCATCATTCCTCCGAATAAGATTGCGGAAAGAAAGATTCTTACCGTTAAGACGAGAGCGGCGCTTTTAAAGTCGTATTTTTTCAGGACGATAAGTGTGATTATATTGGCAAGGCCAAGCTTTATCCCGGGTATAGGGATCAGGGCGGGGATCATAGATTCAAGCCCGTGGATTCCGATGGCGAGAGCTGCAAAAAGAGAAAGCATAGCGATCTGTTTAGTATGTGACTGCATCTACAGCTTCCTCCTTTCCGGAAATCTCCCTGATCTCGATAACGAGTTTGTGAGGAAGGCAGACTATGGGAAGAGAGTTTCCTCTGGCGAATCCGCATTTTACGCAGAGTCCGTCGGGACAGTCGGCCTTTTCAACACGTATATCGTGGTTCTTTATAGTTAAGGTGTTAACTCCGCCGTTTTTTGATACAATATCAAAGGATGAGTCAGGCTCCTCATCGAGCTTAAGTACTTTTATAAGCTCACCGTCGCTGTAGATATAAGCTTTGCAGGATAACCCTATTTCACGGCCTTTTGTCAGGAATATCGCTAAAAGAGCGGATATAAAGAGTACCAAAATAAAGCAGGATGCCAAGACTATCCTGGACCTCAGAGATTTTTCATTTTTCTCATTATCATTTATAGCCATAAAGCAAGTATACCAAATATGAACAGGGAATCAATTTCTTTTTTTGAAGAATTTAATACATTAAACGGCGACGAGATAGACAAGATGTTTGCTACGCACCTTGAGAAGGATTGCTTGCTCGTTTGCGAAAAAATCGAAAAAGCCCGAAATATAAGGGAGTTTTTTGATATTACGAAGTCGGTTTTTGTTCATCTCTACGGTCAGCATTTAAAGCTTGTAAGGAATGATTTTGACGGCCTTTTGGATGTGACCTTTTCGGCTGAAGATTTTTTAAAAGAGCATACGGACGAGATTCCGTTTATCATAAAAGAGCGTTGTAAGGAATTGTATAAGGGACTGCCGATACTCCCGTTTACATTTATTAACGAAACTATGTACGCGGAGTTGCAGGAAATCGACCTCTTTCTCCACAACCGTAAGCTGCTTTACCTTTTTCGCAGATACAAAAAGATTTTTGGAAAAGTCTACGAGAGTAAGGCGGATGAGCTTTTTGGCATAAAACTCGAGGAAGTATTTACCGAAAGGGAAGATCTTTTTGAAAAAATCAAAGAAGATTTTCTGAAAGTTTACAGGTCATACGCGCCGGGAGCGCTTAAAGACTACTATATTTTGGAGCCATTTTTGGCAGCAGGCGTACGGTGCGGGATTAATCTTGCCTTGCTGATCACGGCCTTTGAGAGCGGAAAAGACAAAAAGGCCTCCGGAATCGGAAAAAAGATTGGAAACATCTTTAACAAAAAAATTCCGTCTATGGACGAGGTTTTTGAGGTAAGTGACTCCTGGTTTGCGGATAGTGCCGCTATGCGCGAGAGAACGGTAGAGAGAATCAGGGCATTATTTTAAGATGGATGATAAAAAGATTATAAAAAAACGGATAACGGTCATATTGATCATTGTCTTTATACTTGCCCTGTCCGCCCTTCTTACAGTCTTTCTTGGGAAAAAGATACTGGGATTTGTGACGAACGCGGATCTTGTCAGAAGCTTTGTTGACAGATACGGGATAAAAAGCAGGATCATATTTGTCTGCATTACCGTATTTCAGATAATCCTTGCCTTTATCCCGGGAGAGCCCATAGAGCTGGCGGCGGGATATGCCTTCGGAGCCTTTGAGGGTACGGTACTTTGCCTTATAGGGGTGGCAATCGGAAGCGCCGCAAACTTCCTTATCGTAAGAGCCTTCGGTATGAAGGCGGTAAAGCTTTTTTTCTCAGATGAAAAGATAGCAAAGCTTAAGTTCTTGAAGGCTTCAAAGAAGCGGGATTTTTGGATGTTTATGTTGATGTTTATACCCGGAACGCCGAAAGACATTTTAAGCTATTTTGCGGGGCTTACGGATATATCTCTTCAAAGGTGGCTGATCATCTCAACAATTGCAAGGATACCATCGGTTATAACATCCACAATGGGAGCTTCTGCGCTCGGAGAGAGAAGGATATTTTTCGCCTGCATCTGTTTTGGCGTGACGCTTTTTATCAGCCTTCTTGGGATGTTTATTTACAATAAGATATGCGATGTGCATAATAAAGAAAAGAAAACAAAAAAAAATGAACCCCCAACCCCGTCCCCGGGGGTCAAAAATATAGGCAGAAAGGTTTAGACATGTACAGACACAAAGTTCAGTACTATGAGACAGACAAAATGCTTGTCACTCACCATTCCAATTATATAAGATGGATGGAGGAGGCGAGAGTTGATTTCTTAAACAAGATTGGCTGGCCCTACACAAAGCTTGAAGAGCTTGGTATCATCTCGCCGGTCATCAGCGTAAACGGAAAGTATAAAAAGAGTACGACCTTTGATGATGATATATCGATAGAAGTTACCATAAAGGAGTTTAAAGGAGTTAAACTTAAGCTTTATTACCTGATGACAAATCAGCTTGGTGAGGCTGTTTTTGAGGGTGAATCGGAGCATTGCTTCCTTACATCAGAAGGGAAGCCGATGATGATACGCGTAACTTATCCGGATTTTTACAATGCGATTATGGAGTGCTATGAAAAACAGTGATTTCAGATCCATCAGGATCCGTGAGCTTTGCGTTTACGCATACCACGGAGTCTATGAAGAGGAAACAAAAAAAGGACAGAATTTCTTTGTAAATGCCGATATAGAGCTGGATGCGGACAGACAGGACGTTTTGTCGGACGATCTTTCGGAAACGATAAACTATGCCGAAATGTGCAGCTTTATTACGGAGTTTATGAAAGAAAATACATGTAAACTCATCGAAAGAGCAGCGGAAGAGCTCTGCAGAGCCCTTCTTTGCAGATATTCCCTTGCAAAGAGCGTTACTTTGGAAATCCGCAAGCCCGAAGCCCCTATAGGGCTTCCCTTTGAGTCGGTTTCCGTGGTAAGAAAATTATCCTGGCATACCGCTATACTATCCATCGGTTCTAATATGGGTGATAAAAATGAGCATTTAAATGTTTCACTTGGCAAGTTAAATGCACATGAACATACAAGATTTATCTGCGAGTCGAGAAGATTTGTTACAAAACCCTACGGAGGGGTTGAACAGGACGACTTCGTAAACAGCGCGGTTATAATCGAAACTCTTTTATCGCCTCATGAGCTTCTTGATTTCCTTCACGAGATCGAAAACAGCGAAGGAAGAACAAGGGAGATACACTGGGGACCGAGAACTTTGGACATGGATATAATTTTCTATGACGATCTTGTGATGAGCGACAGTACGCTTACTATTCCGCATATAGATATGCAAAACAGAGCGTTTGTTTTAAAGCCCGTTGCAAAGATAGCGGGCTACTACAGGCATCCTCTTCTCGGAAAGACTGTCGAGGAGCTATTAAAAGAATTAACGGAAAAAGAAAGTGATGAGATTTAAAGATAAATACAGATCCTTCTTCCGAAGGAGTTTAACCTTGCTTTGTATTGCAGGCCTTTTGATAAGCTCTCTGTCAGGATGCGCCGCTTTTATCTCCGAGAAAGAAGGCAGCGAGATCATTATGGACACCATCGTTTCGATAAATATCGCGACGAAGGCAGAAAGGATCGTGTATGATACTGAAGCCCAAGGCGGTTCAAAAAGCTTTTTCTGGGATAGGGCTTATGACATATACCATGAACTTATAGGGCTTGGAGAAGACCTTGAAGAGAAAGAACTTTCAAGATTTGAACCGGAGTCGGAAATCTATAAGATAAATGCCTCCGCCGGGGACCCGGAAGGATATCCTCTCTCGGAAGAGATGGAAGAGATACTAAAAATAAGCCTGGAGATTTCGGATAAAACAGACGGAGCCTTTGATATATCCATTGGTGCGCTTATAGATCTTTGGAACATAGAGGGGGCAGTTAAGGAAGAGAGCGAGTTTAGAGTTCCTTCAGGTGAGGAGATTAAAGAGGCTCTTTCAAAATGCGGATATGAGAAAATAAAAATCGATAACCATAGGATATATATTCCGGAAGGGATGATACTTGACCTTGGAGCGGTCGGAAAAGGAATATACCTCGACGCGGTGGGAAGAGGGGGAAAGGACATCCTCAGGGGGACCGTTTCTGCCGGAGGAAGTATCCGAACTATCGGAAGTAAACCTGACGGCAAGCCCTGGTATATAGCTATAACAGACCCTTTCAAAAAAGGCACGAGTATTACGATGACGCCGGTTACGGGAGATGGCCTTGTTTCAACATCCGGAGATTATGAGAGATTTGTGGAATTTGAAGGTACGAGATACCATCATATCCTTGACCCCGGAACGGGAAGGTGCGCTGACAGCGGCCTTTCATCGGTAACGGTAATCCTCCCTGAAAAAGAGGGCGAAAGGAGAGGGCTTTTAACAGACGCTCTGTCAACTGCCATCTTTATACTTGGAGAGGACTTCGGAGAAAAAGTCGTAAAAGAGTACGGCGCGAAAGTAATTATGATCCGCCATGACGGAGAAATCGTGGAGATTGGGAATTAAGCAAAGAAAGGTATTGGGAAAATGGACGAGGAACTTTTTAAGAAAATAGATAAAATGCTTCCCCCTGATGAGGAGCTTAGCGAGCTTGCGGACTTTTTTAAGGTCTTTGCGGATGCCACAAGGCTTAAGATACTAAACGTACTTCTTTGCTCGGAACTGAGCGTCGGAGATATCGCGAAGGCTGTCGGAATGAGCGAATCCGCGGTATCGCACCAGCTTCGCGTCCTTAAGCAGATGGATCTTGTAAAGAACCGCCGCGAGGGTAAGACGATCTTTTATTCTCCTGCGGATAAGCATATCATTACTATCTTAAATACAGGTATTGAACATATCGAAGAGTAGTTTGTAAAAACAAACATGGATAATTAAGTCCCTTCCGCCGGTAACGAGCGCGGAAGGGACTTTTCGTATCTAAAGGGATAGCGGCTAATTATTTGCCGGAAAAAATCGGATTAGCGGCGGTAAAGGCGCTGTAGGAGTTTGTACCGTAGAAGGCATGATAAAGGATCGTTTCGTCAAAGTAATCTTTAAAATAAACCATTCTCGAGGTCATATTGATATCCGTAAACTGGCCGTAGGCGATAAGGGTGGGACTGCTTCCGTCAATTCCCATAAAGTAAAGCCCTGCATTATCCCCGAAGGTCTGGTAGTATACGTAATTGTTTCCGACATTGAAAAGCTGGACTTTATCGTTTGTAAGAATCTCAATCTTTTCTTCGCTTAAGCTGTAGCGTCTGAGCTGATATCCATTCCCGGGATCCATATAATAAACGTAGTCCCCGTAGAGGACCGGATTCCAGACGTTTTCTCTAAGAAGCTCTCTGCTTCCGCCCGTTCTTGTATCAAATCTGTTCAGATAATGATTTCCTACGGTCTGGTTGTAATATATGGCTCCGTCTCTTGCGGAGGCGGGATTAAAAACATATCTTCCAATCTCTTTGTAGTCTTCGCCGCTTGTTGTGATGCTGGCAAAGTAAGCACCGTCATCATCCATACACTGAAGGAAAAGAGTATTGTCGACAAGCTGACCCGATGTAACAACGCCTCTTAAAAGAGAAACGGCTTTTTTACCGTCGGTCTGACATCTGTTGAAGGAGTAGGGGACTCTTACGCCGCCAAGTCCCGTTTCGCCGGATTCGCTTCTTTGGAAGTAGTAAATGTAATCGCCGGCGCCTAAGATATTACTGATAACAGCGCCTGAGAGCCTCTTTACCTCGGATTCGTCGACGTTCATAACGTAAAGGGTATCATTGTCGAAGGAATTGGCAAAATAGACCTTTCCGTCAAGTTCGCAAAACAGTCCGCCGTTGTTGATATTGCCGGCTGTATTGCCAATGGTTCCCAAAGGATAATCCGGTATACTCTTGTCTCGGGTATTGTTTAGAATTGCAAAGATTCCGCCGCCCAATGCCAGAAGCGCCAGAATGACTATTATGATAAGCGCTCTTTTGTTTATTTTTTTCATGGCTTTCCCTCTCGAAAAATACATGGAAAATAATTTTTCTTTAATTCAAGTATAAAGCATAGAAATCTTGCTATCAAGCGGATTTTAGGATATATTTAAAGGATAGAAAAACTTATTCTACGAGGGTTTGACAAGATGGATTTACTTGATTTAAGAAACCAATTGGACAGTGTAGATTCCGAAATAGTAAAACTGTACGAAAAGCGCATGGATCTTTGCGCACAGGTTGCACAGTACAAAATAGAAACCGGTAAACAGGTATATGACAGGCAGCGCGAAGCGGAAAAGCTCGAAAAGGTGGCTTCCCTTGTTGAAGGAGATTTCAACAAGACAGGGATCAAGGCACTTTTTGAACAGCTGATGTCTATGAGCAGAAAACTCCAGTACCGCATGCTGACAGCCAGCGGCTCGGTAGGTAAGCTCCCCTTTATCGGAGTAAAATCCCTCGGAACCCAAAAAGCGAGAGTTGTATTTCAGGGAGCCCAGGGAGCTTATTCGCAGATTGCGATGAATACCTACT
>JAFPRD010000261.1:0-6854 GCA_017401005.1 Lachnospiraceae bacterium | reverse complement strand
GCACCCTGTCAAAATAATTATCAAAATTAGTTATTATATCTAAGTCATCCTCGAAATAGTACACATTAACATTATCATACTCGAGAAGTCCCCCGATAAAGTATTTCTCCTCATCGGAAAGCAGCTTAAGACTCCCGTCCTGTCTGTAATCATACCAATAGCAAATACTCCTTGGGGGAAAATAGATATAAAACTCTGTATCCGGATGATCTTTAAAAAATCCATCAAAATACAGGTCAAAATTGGTACCGATTCTCTCTATTGATTCTTTTATGGAATCTTCATTCGCACCTACCACCTTATCTTTTTTCTCGAATCCGTCAAGAACCCTCTCAGGTCCGAAAGTAAAATCCTGATAAGTACAGTAGTATTCGTTAGGATCCGTGGCGGAACTTCGATTGACGAAAGGCTTGATTATATAATCAAGCAAGACATCTTTGTTAAAAATATAAAAAACATCGTTAAAGGGATTTCTGTCATATAAATACTCCGGGAGAGGGTACTTTATCTCGTCGGGATAAGCCGAAAGGCTCGTTGTATCAACTCCCCAAAAGACAGCTTTAAGTTCGTTTCCCAAACTGTCGGCTAAAGCAAGCGCATTACTTATGTCCTTCGGATAAGCTCCGTTATAGGGAAGTTTTACCGCATCAAGCCCAAAACTATCTTTAAAATCCGATATACGCATATTGACCGTCACGGAAGAACCAACGGATATTGCATTATACTCTGTATTTGCCGCAAGTCCGGGATTTTGACTTAATTGATCGTCAATTATATACGGAAATCCCGGAAGGGGCTTATGGTATTTAAAAAAAGGATCCACGATAACCACAAGTGCGACTACTCCTACTGCCAATAACGCCGCCGTAGCAAGGAATAATGCTAAAAATCCGCGATATTTACTTTTATCTGTCTTTATATTCTTTTCAAAAGCCATTTATTTTTGCCATTCCAAGCTTCAAAATTCCTCTCAGCCGTATCAAATATCAAAAATTGTAATAAATATAGGTCGATACCCCTGAAAGGCTTACAAAACACCATATAAACATAAAAGCAAGTACTACGCCCTTCCATCTCTTCGGCTTAAACTTAGCCATTATATCCTTGCAATTTGGCGCAAAAACGATCAGCGCAAGGGCCGCAAGAATATATAACGTGCAGAGGATCAATGCTCTCGTTCCGCTGTTATTTACATGAAATACCTTCAGAGCGTAATCAAGCTCCGGGGTTTGGAACATAGGAAGAAGATAGCTCTTGTTTAATGCAAATGCTCTGTGCTCCGCCGTGGGGATAAGATGCTTTAAAAAGTTTACACTGTTTGCAAAGGTTTCCCCTTTAAAGAATACCCAGAAGACCGCAAGATAAACAGTATTAAATACCCAAAGGACAGCAGATGTCACCTTGTAACTCTTTAGCTTGTCCAAGGGCTTTTCAAGAATACGGCAAAGGATTATCCCTATTCCGCCGGACAAGCCCCAGATTATATATCCGCTTCCGGCACCGTGCCAGATTCCGCTGATCAAAAAAACAATCAAAACATTGAAATACGTTCTTGCTCTTCCCTTTCGGCTTCCTCCGAGGGGTATGTATAAATACTTCGTCAAAAACCTCGTAATGGTAATATGCCATCTTTTCCAGTAATCCCGCATAGTTACGGCTTTGTACGGCGAATCAAAATTGACGGGGATATCGATATTAAGCATCTTTCCGAGTCCGATTGCCATATCGCTGTAGCCCGAGAAGTCGAAATAAATCTGTACATAATACGCAAACATCGCAAGGGCTGTATCTACAGGAGATAAAAGGTCTGTCGTAAGCCAGGCGTAATCCACCGCCTTTGCGAAAATGTCGGCTATTAGGATTTTCTTACTAAGACCGATCACAAAGCATGTTATACCCATGCTCATATTTTCGGCATTAATATGTTTTCTGCCTTCTTCGGCAAACTGTGGTATCATCTCGTCGTGGCTGACGATAGGTCCGGCTACAAGCTGAGGGAAGAAAGAAACAAAGAGTGCATAATCTATAAATCTGTAATCCCCCGTCTCGCCCTTGTAAGCGTCTATAATAAATCCAACTTGCTGGAAGGTAAAAAAACTGATTCCAAGGGGAAGCAATATCTCCGGGATATTCATTTCAGCCCCGGTCCAAACGGCTAGACTTTTCAAAACATGTTCAAGATACTTGAAATATCCTAAAGTTCCAAGATTAAGCACTACTGCCGTGATCATCAGGGCTTTGCGTTTTCTGCCGACAGCCTTTCCCTTTGTAAAAAGCAGATAAACAGCGTAGTTTATCAATATACTTACGACGAGGATAATAAGGTATGCCGGTCTGAAATACCCGTAAAACCAAAGAGACATTCCGATAAGAAAAACCTTTGCGATCTCCGGCTTTCCAAACTTATTAATGCCAAAATATCCGATTAGTGTGATCGGCAAAAAAGCCAATACAAAAATAAAGGAATTAAATAACATTTTGTTTATCCAATCAAAGTCTCTTTATCCGCTTATGCACCTTTCTGACCGCCTTGGGGGCGATGACAAAAAGGGTCATATAAAGCTTATTTTTACCTGTAAGGAACTTGTTAAACAATCCTTCAAAATAATGCTTTCGGAGCCATTTTACTATTAGTCTGTAATCCTCAAAGCAGTCCGATCCCTTTTCCATCTTTGAAACCGGGATATGCAAAAGGTACTCTATTCTTTGGAAAATACCGAAACGGCGTACTATTTTTCTTAGCTCTTTATCCTCCGAATAATCCTTAAGGATAATTTCTTCCGCCATATCCGCATTATTAACAGAGTCCAAAAAAACCCTTGAAAAATCTTCTTTTGACTGCTTTCTGGAATTGCTTCCGATGCGGTAAAATACGTGGTATTTATAGCCGGGAAGCGATACTATCCTGCCAACCTCTGGAAGCTTTTTTATAAGGATGTGGAAATCCTCGTTAAGGACTCCAAGAGGGAAGAACTCATCAGCCCCCTCAAAAACTTCCCTCACGATAAGCTTCGTACAAAAAGAGCAATCCCCCCTGTGCATCAAAAGCTCCTTGAAAAAGTCCCGAGCCTCAATGATTTCCTCTGCTTCAGGCGGAATACAGATATCGGGTAGAATATTTCCCTCCTCATCTATCTCGTTTCTTCCCACCTGGGCGCAGGATGCACCATTCCTAACGATAGCCTCGTAAAGAGTCTCGTACATATCAGGCTCAATAAAATCGTCACTGTCAACAAATCCTATATAGTCTCCTGAAGCCTTGCTGATGCCGAGGTTTCTGGCGCTGGAAGATCCGCCGTTTTCTTTATGAAAAACTTTTACGTTTGCATTACCGGCCGCGTATTCATCGCAGACATCCCCGCTTCCGTCGCTGCTGCCGTCGTCTACGAGGATAATCTCGATATCTTTGTAAGTCTGGGCAAGGACAGAATCTATGCACCTTTTAAGATATTTACTTTGTATGTTGTAAACAGGTATGATAACGCTGATCATATTCAGTATCCCGCCGTTTTCTTGCTGATGGTGTTTTCCGCGCCGCCTTCGTCAACGCTTAAGGGGCCGCTTTCGTAAGGCTTAAAATCCCTTTCTGCAAAGAAATCGTCTATAAATCCTTTTAGTCTTTTGGCGGCAGTCTCCGGGTTCCAAAGCTCGGTTACAGTCTCGTAGGCTGCTTTTCCCAACCTTTTCCTAAGACTGCCATCGGTTACAAGCCTTTCGCATTTTTCAAAAAGTCCGGCTGTATCCTTGTTTTTATATACAAATCCGTTCTCGCCGTCCTTTAGAAGATAGGGAACAGCGCCGATCATACTTCCGGCTACAACGGCACATCCGCTGTTCATTGATTCGTTTAATACAGCTCCCCAGCCTTCCTTACGGTCGCTGGTAAAAAGATATATATCCGCCTTTTCCATCATAGTGCGGATCTCTTCCGGCTTTTTAAACCCGGAGAGTTTAACCCTTCCAACTAGTCCGAGTTCTTCTATCATACTGCGGATTTTGTCCTTTTCAGGACCGTCCCCTACGATATCCATAGTAAAGTCGTATCCCTTACCTTTAAGATACTTAGCTGTCAGAACAGCAAACTCCGGATGCTTCCAGTCCAACATTCTTCCGGACCAAAGGATATTTACATGTCCGTATCCCTTTGCCTCAAGGAGACTGTCTATATCGTAGCTCTTAACCTCGGGAAAATATCCCCATTTATACTTCTTTCCTTTATAAGCCCCAAACAAAGAAAAATCAGACGCAACGTATCCGCCGGAGCAAAGAAGATAAACCGGCAAAGAGTTGTATCTGGTATGATCTAAGTATTTCTTTCTAAGGCCCTTGGGGGTTACAAACTTCCACTGCCCCTCTTTGTACACTCTTTCGGAGTATCTGAAGGTCAGGTACTTTTTATCGTCAGCACTACCCTCTCTCAAAGCCTCAAGTCTGGGCGCTATATAGCTTTCATCCTCACACCCGCCGAAAATAACCACTTCGCTCTCAAAGATAAGCTCTCTGCAGGCTTTTTTCTCCTCTTCGGAGATGTATGAAAGCCTGACAAAATCCGGAATTTCCTTATCCCACCCCATTTTCTTTCGGTCGTCTTCCATTTCCTGCGTCTGGATAAAGGTAAACTTATCGCCCTCAGAAAGGTTACTTATCATCGCCCTGCAAAAAGGAATCTGATGGTGGTTAATGTAATTAGATACAAATGTAATCCGCATCCTGTCCCTCTTTATCTGTAAATACTTTCGTAGATTCCCAAAAGATCGTAAACATTCTTCTCGGGATTATGATTCTCTCTGGCGTGAAATCCTGCATTAAATCTTCTTCTGTCAACTTCGTTGCTAAAGCATTTGGGATCGTAATCCTTTTCCCATCTTTCAAGAAGAGTTTCTTTAAGCTTTCCTGCAACGTCTTCCAAGGTATCCTCCGCGCCGACGCTGTATGAGAATCCGTCTTCTCCGGGCTTAAAGATGTCCGAAATGCCGCCTACTTCCGCGGTAACTATCGGAACCTGGAGCATCATAGCCTCCCCAAGGGAATTGGGTGAATTCTCTATAGCCGAACAGCAAACATAAGTATCGCAAAGGAGGTACTGTTCCTTCATCTGCTCCGCGCTGAGCCTTCCTAAGATATGCACCCTGTCAAAAAGACCGTACTCTTTCATCAGGCTTCTTAAATACTTCCCATAGGAAGATATCTTGATTTTTTACATCAGGCTGTCGTATCCGACGATGGACTGACCGGCAACATATATCTGAATATCCGGATACTGTCCGCCGCCCTGTTTTTCCGAAAGTATATCTCCGACCGCTTTAAGAAGATAGTGAAATCCCTTTAGCGGGTAGTCCGCCTGGCTTACAAATATGCGATATTTCTCAGCTCTTTCCCGGTTCCAGGCTCCGCTGTAAAAGATGCTTCGAAGGGTCTCGCCGGCATGATGATAAACAGCCGAAGGATTTGTTCTAGTGGCAAAGCCTTTGTCAAATCCCGTTCTTCCCGCAACATGTCCGATATAAGTCATAGCCGCCTCTTCATTATCGGCGCGAAGATCATATTTTTTCTTTTGCTCGAAAATAGAATCTTTTTTCAAAAAATCCCTGAATGTGTGCCTTGTAACAATATCCGCGGGCAGGTGCGCAGTATATATATCCGCATAGTCTCTGCAGATTCCCTGCAGTCCCACAAGGATTCTGTCAGGGCAGTTCCAAACCTTCGCCGCCGCAAGGGTGTGTGGAAATTCAGTTCCGAAAATATGGATGATATCGGGAGAAGCAAGGTCAAATATTCGTCCCATTTCCTCTTCAAGATGAGGATCGTATAAATATTCCTTAGATGTATCTTCGTAAAATCCGTAATACTCGACGACATCTCCGCCCGGGAGGGAAACCTTTCCGGCAACAACGCCGTCTTTTAAAGATACTCCGTTCGCCTTAAGGACATCTTTCCCCACAGGGAATGCAAAACATATTTCCGGCACGCGGGCTCCGCCGCTCTTTTTGGCAAGGATTGCATCAAAAAGACCCTTTACCCAGCCTTCCTTGGGGATAGTAGGTAAAGATAGAGCTTCCGCAACAGCCGGAAGTATGAGATTACACATCCAAAGTATTTTCATCTTTAAGAGATCCTTTAGCGGTCTTAGTATCGTTATAGCTAACGCTGTCTTCGTATTTATTTTCAGCCATAGCCATATAAAGGTCTTTCATAGCCGTAGTCTGTCCCGGGTCTACCCCTTCCGTTGAATCCGGCCAGAAGATGATCTTAAGAGTCAGCATCATCAGCTTAAGATCGAGGAGAACAGAATAGTTCTCGATATAGATAAGGTCAAGCTTGAGCTTGTCGTATGGAGTCGTATTATACTTGCCGTAAACCTGTGCAAAGCCCGCAAGTCCGGCCTTTACTTTAAGTCTGTAGGCAAACTCCGGCATCTGTTCCTGGTACTTTTCGATAATCTCGGGGCGCTCGGGTCTCGGGCCTATAAAGCTCATGTCTCCGGCAAGAATATTGAAAAGCTGGGGCAGTTCATCAAGCCTTACTTTTCGGATAAACTTTCCAATGGGAGTAACTCTCTTATCGCCGATGTAGTAAAGTCTGACTCCGTCTTTTTCCGCATCAACTCGCATTGAGCGGAACTTTACGATCTTGAACTGCTTTCCTCCCCTGGTAACGCGAACCTGTTTATAGAGGATCGGCCCCCCGTCATAAGCCTTTACAAGGATAGCCGTTATAAGCATAAAAGGCGAAGTAAGTACGATCAGGATAAGGGAAAACACAATATCCATAAGCCTTTTTACGAATCTTTGCTCCATGGTCATGGAGTACTCTCTCGTAAGAAGCATCGGCGTATCAAACACATGCAGCTCTTC
>JAFPRD010000260.1:0-11731 GCA_017401005.1 Lachnospiraceae bacterium | reverse complement strand
TTTGTTTCAACAATATCTTGGGTTACATAAAATGACTTGTGTCAGTATCTTGTGGAGATAGAAAAATCGCAGAAATTTCAGCAATTTTATAGTGAAAATTGCCACATTGCTTTTATAAATTATCATATTTATAATAGGCTTTGCCGCCTGAAAATTTCTCTTTTATCCAATGAGGGAAATTATTACAAACTTTGGATTACTAGGGCGACAAAGGAGTAGAGATGTGATGAACGACGAATTGGACTCATTTTTGACTTACCTGGAAGATGAAAAGAAGATGTCCGAAAACACTCGCTTATCATACAAGCGCGATCTGGTTAAACTTCAGCAATACTGCAATGGATTGGCCATTCATGATGCAAGACAGGTATCTGCAGCCAATCTCAAGTCCTACATCGTATATTTGGAAGCCGGCAGTTTCAAGGCAGCAACTATTTCCAGAAATGTTGCTTCTATCCATGCTTTTTTCCATTACTTGTATAACGAGCATATCGTAGACACAGACGTATCTGAATGCTTGCAAGCGCCTAAGATCGAAAAACATATCCCTGAGATCATGTCTGAGGAAGAAGTTAAAAAGCTTCTTGCGCAGCCTAAGGGTGTTGACCCCAAAGGGGTAAGAGACAAGGCTATGCTGGAACTTTTGTATGCTACAGGCATCAGAGTTTCCGAGCTTATCGGACTTAAAGTAAGCGACGTCGATCTTGCGAAGGATCTTCTTTCCTGCAAGGGAAGGGTAATACCTTTCGGATCAAACGCAAGAGAAGCCCTTGTCAATTATCTTTCCGAGAGCAGAGAACTCCTTCTTAAGGGCAATGAAAGCGATATACTTTTTCCCAGTTGCCTTGGAGATCCTATGAGCCGTCAGGGGTTCTGGAAGCTTATAAAGGCCTACGGAAAGAAAGCCGGTATCGAGATGGAGATCACACCTCATACTCTTCGTCATTCCTTCGCCGCTCATATGATGGCGGGCGGAGCAGACGTGCACAGCGTTTCCGAAATGCTTGGCCATTCAGATGTATATACAACCCAGATTTATGCATCTCTCGGTCAAAACGATCTCAGAAAGGTATACAGCGGGGCACATCCCAGAGGATGATCCGTAAGGGAACAACTTACCGCTGACTTTTATAAAACCTATAACATCCAAAACAAGCGAAAGGGAGGGCAAATATGGCTACAAATGAAGTAACAAAGGATGACCTCGTTAAACTTGCGAATCAGATGCTACAGATCAGGTCCACCATCGACTCGGATCATTTGAAAAAGATTTTTTCAAAGATATCCCTGGTTGATTTTACGGCCTTAAGAAAGGTTTATGGGAATACTACAGAAGACCACATCACGGAGCCCATTTATCTTACACAGCTTTCAGAGCAGTTTAATATGACCATCAGTCAGGTATCAAATGCAGTTAAGAGGCTCCAGACGAAGGGCTATATATACTGGGAGCATGACGGAAAGGGAACTTACATCAGACTCTCTGAAACAGGTCACAGACTTATGCAGGAACAGCAGGAAATCCTTAACGACTATTTTTACAATGTTGTTAAGAGGATAGGCTATATCAGATTTATCCAGCTTGTGGACAGCATTAAAAGTCTGGAGGAGATAATGGACGAAGAAGCCTGCAAGATGATTGGCCTTACGGAGGAATAAAATATAAACAAAGAGCCGGTTCTTTGGAATCGGCTCTTTTTGTATCTTTAGAAATCAATATAAATATATTCAAGACATCAGATAACGGAATCTGCGATATCGTAGATAAGTCTTTCGGAAGCTTCCCATCCGAGGCAGGGATCTGTGATGGACTTTCCGTAGATATGTTCACCGATCTTCTGGCTGCCCTCTTCGATATAGCTTTCGATCATGAGTCCCTTTACAAGCTTTCCGAGGTCGGGATTGAGCTTGCGGTTATGCATAACCTCTTTGGCGATACGTACCTGCTGCTCAAACTGCTTGTTGGAATTTGAGTGGTTTGTATCAACGACGCAGGCAGGATTCTTAAGCTCCATCTTGCCATACATCTCAAGGAGTCTTACAAGGTCCTCGTAGTGATAGTTGGGAGTATTGTTTCCGTGCTTGTTTGTGGCGCCGCGAAGGATTGTGTGCGCAAATTCGTTTCCGCTGGTATTTACTTCCCATCCGCGATAGATAAATGAATGAGGGTGCTGGGCAGCAAATACTGAGTTGAGCATAACGGAGAAGTCACCGCTTGTAGGATTCTTCATACCTGCGGGAACATCAAATCCGGAGACTGTAAGTCTGTGCTGCTGGTCCTCAACGGAACGGGCTCCTACGGCTACATAGGAAACGAGGTCTGAGAGGTATCTCCAGTTTTCGGGATAAAGCATCTCGTCTGCGGAGCTTAATCCTGTTTCCTTAACTGCACGAAGATGCATGTGTCTGATGGCAATAAGACCGGCTAAAAAGTCTACACCTTTTTCCGGGTCGGGCTGATGGATCATTCCCTTGTAACCGCCGCCGTTGGTACGGGGCTTGTTGGTGTAGATCCTGGGGATAAGAATAAGCTTATCCTTAACCTGCTCATTTACCCTTGCAAGGCGATTAACGTAATCACAAACGGATTCCTCGTTATCCGCAGAGCAGGGACCGATAATAACCAAAAACTTGTTGCTCTTTCCCGTGATGACATCTTTGATCTCGGCATCTCTTTTTGCCTTGATCTTTAAAACATCTTCCGGAACAGGATACTGTTCCCTGATTTCATCGGGAGTAGGCAGCTTTTTTATGAACTCGAAACTCATTAGCCTGTCCTCATTTCTGTAAAAGATTTTAAACCTTTCAAATTATAGTATATGGCGAAAAAAATGTCAAAAAATCCTTTTTGCTTTTTAGGTAATATGTTATACTGTTGAATAGGTGTGAAATAGCTATATTTTTGGGATGTTGATTATGGAAGAACGTAAGAAACAGGCCGGTACCGGAAGAGTGGCAAGACTTAAGAAACTCATTATCGGCGCGCTGGTCGTTTTGCTTATCCTGCCCAATATCACAGGTATCTATCTTGTTATAAAACAGGCTTCTATCGAAAGGCGGGTAGATTATCTTGCCAAAGAAGTCGCGGATATGAAGCTTCAGGGAATCTCTCATTTGGGAAGGCTTGACGGTGGTGACAGGCTGGCCATCGCGGAGGCTCTTCTTGATGACGTACCGGACGGGGCAGCCCCCGAAACTGCTGTGGCGGATTTGCCGGATAGCGAAAAAGAATCCGGGCTTTTGTCGGATGATGTAGTCTGGACTTTTTCCGGCGGAGGAGATGTCAGTGAGGCGCCGCATAAAGTCTATCTGACTTTTGACGACGGCCCCAGCGCTTATACGGATGATATTCTGGATATTTTGGACAGTTACGGCGTAAAGGCCACATTTTTCGTTGTTGGAAAGGAATCCGAGAGCGATCTTGAGGCCTACAAAAGAATCGTGGAAGAGGGACACACCCTCGGAATGCATTCATACAGCCACGTATATTCAAGAATCTACTCAAGTGAAGAAAACTTCACGGAGGATCTTGACAATATTACTACGCTGCTTGAAAGTGCAACGGGCAGAGAATCGCAGTTTTACCGCTTCCCCGGAGGAAGCTCAAACAGCGTAAGTTCTCTTGATATGCACCGTTTTATCAATATACTTGACGACAGAGGGATTTCCTATTTCGACTGGAACGTGTCTTCGGGAGATGCTTCGGGAGAGCTTTTAAGCGCGGAGCAGATTCTTCTGAACGCCACGAGCGGAATAGAAAACAGAGAGGTGTCCGTAATACTGATGCATGACTCTCTCGACAAGCCTACAACAGTACAGGCACTCCCTGCGATCATCGAGAAGATACAAAAGATCGAGGGAACCGCAATACTACCTATTACATCCGATACCGAACCGGTACGGCATGTAGAATAAAAAGGAGGAATTACGTAAATGGGTTTTTTTGGAGACCTTAAGCAGGACTTATCTCAGGCGGTAAATGAACTTATCCCCGAAGAGAAGAACGAAACTACCGAGACTTTGGACGATGCGGCTTTAGAAGCTGCCGCAGATTCGGCCGAAGAAGAAAAGACAGATCTTCCCGATGTATCCGCTATGCTTGACGCAATAGACGAAAAGCCGGAGACGCTCAGCGACGCAGACTATGAGAACCTTTTAAACGAGGCTTTAAACGGAGATATTTCTCTCGAACAGGCAGGGGAAAGCGAAGAAGCCGCAGAAAAGACCGAAAGCTCGGATGCCGAATCGGCACTCGACACCGTATTTGCCGATATGGAGGCTGCTTCAGCTTCGGCCGTTACCGAGGAAGAGCCTGTTTATGAGGAAGATAAATTCGAAGATAATAATTTCAAAGGAGCAGATTTTAAAATGGACAGTAATGCAAACTATTCAGATGAAACATCAGTAATCACCCTGGGTATGACTGTAAACGGTGATATCAGCACCGAAGGCTCTCTCGAGATACTCGGAAACGTTAAAGGAAACATTGACGTTAACGGTAAGCTCAACATCACCGGACATGTTACCGGAAATTCAAAGGCTCATGAAATCTTCGCTGAGAACGCAAAGATCACAGGCGATGTATCCAGCGAATCTTCGATCAAGATCGGTGCAGGAACCGTTATCGTAGGAAATATCACAGGCTTCTCCGCAGCAGTTGCAGGTGCGGTTAAGGGAGATATCGATGTACACGGACCTGTTATCCTTGATTCTTCAGCAATCGTTATGGGTAATATCCGTTCGAAGTCCGTACAGATCAACAACGGTGCGGCTATCGAAGGTATGTGCTCACAGTGCTACGCTGATGTCAGCCCTACATCCTTCTTTGATGATTACAAGCCCGAGACTATCGGCAACAAGAAGAGTAAGAGCGATAAGTAATTAATAGTTTTGGAGAAAAAATATGCGTATTTTGTTGAAATTAAGCGGTGAAGCCCTTGCAGGCCCCAATAAAACGGGATTCGATGAGGCTACCGTCAGAAAAGTAGCGCTTCAGGTTAAGCAGCTTGTTGACGACGGTATCGAGGTGGGTATCGTAACAGGAGGAGGAAACTTCTGGCGCGGCCGCTCAAGCGAGAATATCGACCGTACAAAGGCTGACCAGATAGGAATGCTTGCGACTATCATGAACTGCATTTATGTTTCCGAGATATTCAGAAGCGTCGGCATGATGACAAATGTGCTTACTCCCTTCGAGTGCGGTTCATTTACCAAGCTCTTTTCAAAGGATAGAGCAAACAAGTATTTTGCTCACGGACAGGTAGTATTCTTCGCCGGAGGCACCGGACACCCGTACTTTTCTACCGATACCGGAGTTGTTCTCAGAGCAATCGAGGTTGAGGCGGATGTTATACTCCTTGCGAAGTCAATCGACGGAGTTTACGATTCAGACCCTGCCAAGAACCCCGCGGCTGTTAAGTACGATGAGGTTACCATCGACGAAGTCATCGCAAAGAACCTCCAGGTTGTTGATATGACCGCTTCGATCCTCGCAAGAGATAACCATATGCCTATGTGGGTATTCGGACTTAACGAGGAAAACAGCATCGTAAATACGCTTAAAGGAGAATTCCACGGAACCAAGGTTACCGTGTAATGTCATAGGAGACTTAATATAATGGACGAAAGAATTAAAAGCTACGACGAAAAAATGACAAAAGCCATCGAGCATCTTGAGGCTGACTTCGCCGCTATCCGTGCGGGAAGAGCAAATCCCCATGTTCTCGATAAGCTTCGTGTTGACTATTACGGAACCCCTACCCCTATTCAGCAGGTAGGTAATGTTACTGTTCCCGAGGCGAGAATCATCCAGATCGCTCCCTGGGAGAAGAGCCTTTTAAAGGATATTGAAAAGGCAATCCTTACATCCGATATCGGAATTAATCCTACCAATGACGGTAATGTTATCAGACTCGTATTCCCCGAGCTTACCGAGGACCGTCGTAAGGAGCTTGTAAAGGATATCAAGAAAAAGGCTGAGGACGCAAAAGTTGCCGTTAGAAACGTACGTCGTGACGGCAATGACGCATTCAAGAAGCTCGGCAAGGGTGAAGTATCCGAGGACGAGATCAAGACTCTTGAGGATGAGCTTCAGAAGATTACAGATAAGTATGTTAAGGATATTGATGCTCTTGTAGAGGTCAAGACCAAGGAGTTAATGACAGTATAATGCCTGATGAGAGAAAAATTCCCCGTCACGTTGCTGTTATCCTTGACGGCAACGGACGCTGGGCAAAGGCAAAAGGATTGCCGAGAAACGCCGGTCATGTTCGCGGAGCTCAGGTTGTCGAGGACATGCTTACCATAGTTGATAAGGTCGGTATAAAGTACTTTACGGTCTATGCTTTTTCCACGGAAAACTGGAACAGACCGGGAGATGAGGTTACTGCCCTTATGGGACTGCTTCGCAAGTATATGGTGGGAAGCCTGCGAAAGGCGGCAAAGAATAATGTTCACATACAGGTCATTGGTGACAGGACGAGACTTGATCCCGATATTGTTAAGAGTATCGAAGATCTTGAGCGCGATACGGCTGCCAATACCGGTCTTCATTTCCAGATAGCCATCAACTACGGCGGACGGGATGAGATAAGGCGCGCTGTTTCAAAACTGTCAGATAAAGTCCTTTCGGGGGAGATAAAGCCTGAAGATATTACGGAAGAAACCATAGCGGGAGAGCTCGATACTGCGGGAATTCCCGATCCGGATCTCCTTATCCGTACCTGCGGAGAGCAGAGGATTTCGAATTTCCTTCTTTGGCAACTTGCATATACCGAGTTTTATTTTACTGATGTGGCATGGCCCGATTTTAATGAGGCAGAGCTGGAAAAAGCTATAGATGCATATAATCACAGAGAGCGCCGTTTCGGCGGATTAAAGTAAAACCCGTTTCGGAGGACTTAATGCGTAAATTTATAACAAGATCGATCAGTGCTATCACAATGCTTGCGGGTATTGTTGCGCTCTTTATATTCGGAGGATATGCTCTTGCGGGGGTACTCCTCGTAATCTCCTGCATCGGCTTTTGGGAGCTTTCTAAGGCCTGTGCCTGCAAAAGCGTTGTTCCGGGAGGCGAGAGAGTTCCGCTACCGGCCAAGAAAAAGATCGATTATCTTGACATTATCGGACTTATTACAATAGTTTTATATTACGGAGTTATGGTTTTTGCCCAGGATCCCGTTTACCAGTTCATGGTGGTTGTCTGCTTTGTAATTGCTATCCTTTTTGTCTATGTTTTCAGCTTCCCGAAAGTTGAGATCGGAAGGATCGCAGACATCAGCTTTTCCTTCCTCTATTGCCCTGTAATGCTTTCCTTCATCTATATGACAAGGCAGTCTGAGCCCTACGGAAAGTACCTTATCTGGATGATACTTATCGGCTCCTGGGGATGCGACACTTTCGCCTACCTTATCGGAAGCGCTTTCGGAAAGAGAAAGGTTTTCCCTGTTTTGTCGCCCAATAAATCATTGGCGGGATGTATCGGCGGAATTCTTGCAAGCGGCATTATCGGAGGTGTTTACGGATACTTCTACGTTACCCCCGGTCTTGCGAAGATGGGAATTGAAATCCCTTATCTGTATCTTGTGCTTGCGGCTATCAGCATGGTGGGAGGCGTTATCGGAATGCTCGGCGACCTCGTGGCGTCCGGTATCAAGCGCAACAAGGGATTCAAGGATTACGCAAAGCTTATTCCGGGGCACGGCGGAGTTATGGACAGATTCGACTCTATGATTTCCACAGCCCCTGCGATATATGTTCTTTCGCTTTTACTGATCTTGAACAATTTCTGAAATTAGTTTAGATGTCGCTCCCTTTTGGGGGCGACAAATCTTTTTTAGCGGTGGGAGAAGAGTTTGACTTTAGCCCCCCGCATAGGATATTTGTATGGAAAATAAAAAGATCGTTCTTTTGGGTTCAACGGGTTCAATCGGGACCCAGACTCTTGAAGTAGTAGAAAATTACAGCGAATACCTTTCGGTTGTGGCACTTTGCGCAGGTAGCAACGTTGCCCTTATGGAAAAGCAGATAAGGAAGTTTAAACCTCTTTTGGCTGTTATGTGGTCCGAGGAGGCGGCAAAAGACCTTAAAGAAAAAGTAAGCGATCTTCCCGTAAAGATCCTTTCGGGAATGGACGGACTTATTGAAGCGGCTACTATGGCGGAGGCGGACATCGTCCTTACGGCCGTTGTGGGAATGATAGGTATAAGGCCCACCATCGCCGCAATCGAAGCGGGTAAAGATATAGCCCTTGCAAACAAAGAGACTCTCGTCTGCGCGGGACATATTATCATGCCTTTAGCGGCTGAAAAAGGCGTAAGGATTCTCCCTGTTGACAGCGAGCATTCCGCTATCTTTCAGTCTCTTCACGGAGAAAAAGGAAATAAGATTTCCAAGATCCTCCTTACCGCGAGCGGAGGACCTTTCAGAAATATGACTACAGAGCAGCTCCGTACAAAGACGGTTGAGGATGCATTGAAACATCCCAATTGGTCTATGGGGAGAAAGATTACCATCGACTCCGCAAGCCTTGTAAACAAAGGCCTGGAGGTTATGGAGGCGGGATGGCTTTTTGATGTTCCCGTTTCAAAGATAGAAGTTGTGGTTCATCCCCAGAGCATCCTTCACTCCGCTGTGGAATTCGAAGACGGAGCGGTAATAGGACAGATGGGAGTACCTGATATGAAACTCCCTATACAGTATGCGCTTTTCTATCCAAACAGGCTTCCTATGAGCGGAAACAAGCTCGATCTTTTTGCGGTAAAAGATATGACATTTGAAAAGCCGGATCCTGAGGTATTTAGAGGGCTTTCGCTGGCGCTAAGAGCCGCAAAAGAAGGCGGAAGCATGCCGACTGTATTTAACGCCGCTAATGAACTTGCCGTTTCTAGGTTCCTTGATAAAAAGATAGGCTTTTTGGATATATATGAGATCATTGAGAAGGCTATGGATGCCCACACCTTGATAGCAAATCCTACCGTAGAGCAGATACTTGAGGCCGAGAGGGAGGTATCTGAAGTATGCTAAATACTCTCGTCAGCATTTTTTGGTTTTTGCTTATTTTTTCCGTGGTTGTAGTATCCCATGAATTCGGACATTTTATCATAGCAAGGGCTAATGGGATTCACGTTGTAGAGTTCTTTGTGGGATTTGGCCCTACTATCATCCATTGGACAAAGGGCGGGACAAAGTACTCTATAAAGCTTTTGCCTCTTGGAGGCGCCTGCGTTTTTGAAGGGCAGGATGATGTGGCTGATGGCGCCTATAAAGAGGGCACGCCAAAGATAGACAATCCCGGCGGAAAGTACGGGGGCTCGTTTTTAGAGGCAAATGTCTGGAAAAGACTTGCGGTTACTTTAGCCGGTCCTGCGTTTAATATTATTCTCGGTTTTATCATCGCCTTTATAATGGTAAATCTTATTGCCATAAGAGAACCTGTGGCAACCCAGGTGGCTGAAGGAGGCGCAGCTCAGGCAGCAGGCCTTGAAGATGGTGACAGGATTCTTTCCCTTAACGGACAAAAGATCTGTCTTTACGATGATATCCTTCTTTTTAATGCGCTTTACAGCGGCGGGGATGTTGATGTTGAGTATATGAGGGACGGAGAAAAATACAAGACTACCCTTACTCCCGTATTCGACAGCGAGGAAGGCAGATATCTTATAGGAATAATGAATTCCGATTTTGTAACCCTTAAAGGCATCGACGCCCTTAAGTATACCTGGTACGAGGTCAGATATAATTTCAAGATGACCTACGGAAGCCTCTTTATGCTGATAAGGGGGAAGGTCAAAACAAGCGATATTTCGGGCCCTGTCGGCATAGCGGTTAACGTCGTGGGCAAGACCTACGAACAGACAAAAGACTACGGATTCTCCACGGTTGTGGTAAATATGTTAAACATCGCATTAATGCTGACCATCAACCTCGGAATCCTTAATCTTTTACCGATTCCCGCTCTTGACGGCGGAAGGCTGATGTTTATTCTTATTGAGATAATAAGGGGTAAGCCCGTTCCAAGAGACAAAGAGGCGCTTGTTAATTTTATCGGTGTGGTTTTCTTTATCGTTTTGATCGTACTTGTCTTCTTTAACGATATAAGAAATATCTTTTTTGTAAAATGATCACTTGATCAAGAGGTTTTTAATGGATTTTTCAGCAAAGTATGATACTCCCGTTAAAGTGGGAGAGGGAAGCTTCGGAACCGTTTACAGGATTAAAAACAAAGAAAGCGGTGAATTCGCCGCTTTGAAGGTTCTAAAGGATAAAAAAATCTGGGAGATTGAGACTGCGCTTTTAAAAGAGGCCGATCATCCTCTATTTCCAGGATTTATAGATGCCGGTGAGTCCGACGGCGAGTATTATATCATCATGGAGTATATCTTCGGGGAGAACTTAAGCGACGTTCTTACAAGGAGAAAGGGCTTTGCCCAAAGCGAAGCAATGAAGATGGCTCTTACCGTAGCGGACGGCCTCGGATGGATTCAGACAAAGGATAAACCGATAGTTTTCAGAGATCTTAAAGCTGAGAATATGGTCCTTACTCCGGAAGGGGATGTAAGACTCCTTGACTTTGGTTCGGCCTGCTATCTTGAGGATGCGGGAAGCAGTGTGAGCGGTACGGTAGGAACATCAGCGCCGGAGCAGTTCGACGAAGTGGCGGGGCTTTCTTCAGATGTATACGCTTTCGGAAGGCTTTTCCACTATATGTTAACGGGCATCAATCCTCTTTCCGAGGGAGCTGCCGACAAATTCCTGCCTTTACAGGATTTTGACGAAGGTTTAAGTTACAGCTTAGAGCTTCTTATCGAAGATTGTACGATCCTTGACAAAGCGCAGCGAATTCCCGATATGTACGGGGTAACGAAACGCATGGTTGAGATCGCAAGCTGCACGCCGAGAAGCTACAAAAAGATGGAAAAAGAAGCGTACCGCGCTATCAACGACAGAAAAAACGCAGGTGTGGTATTTGAGAAAAATATCAGACTTTGATTTGTAAATCTGAAAGAATGGATTAACTAAACAAATTACAAATAAACCGGGGGAGAAAATGGATTATATCACAGAAATCGTTAAAGAAAGCAGACTTTTGCTTTTACAACAGGCAAAGCTAAAGGCAAACGGCGTACCGATTGCTTTGGCCGCAGTTGCGGAAGAAGTAAGCGATTCTTCAAAAGAAGCTTTAAAAGATATGGGGGCATGGTTTCAAAACGTAAGTTTAAGTGTTGTCAGTAAAAACTCAGGGCCCGCAAAAACGGATCCTGAGTTTGTTTTTGAAAGAATACTTAAAACAAAGGACTTTGACTTTTGTTTGCAAAAAGCATCTAAAGAAGGCATTTCCTTCGTCTTCCTAATAGGTGAAGGAGCTTACTTTTTCGGCGAAAATATACGGATATCCTCCGCACAGTTCGGAAAAACTGTGGAATATAAAGCCGGCGAAGGCTTCGCATACATAGAAAAAGGCGTCCGTATCACAGTCGATGACGGACGCCGCGAAAGCAGTATATTTATAGAAATGTGTTAGTCTTTGCTGGTTTAAAAGCTGCTGAGTACTTTTTTGGCAGCTTTTTCGTCTGCGAAGGGGCCGGGAATTGCTTCGATACCTCTGTGGTTTCCGAAGTAGTCGGAGTCAAAGGTAATGGCGGTTCCGTCGGGATTTTCAAATCTTTGCTCGGGCTGGAAGGCACATCCTAAGGTATCGCTTGTAATGATGCCGTTCTTAAAGTCTTTAAGG
>JAFPRD010000259.1:0-3938 GCA_017401005.1 Lachnospiraceae bacterium | reverse complement strand
TAGATGAAGATGGCAATGAGACGAATCACAAGTATTTTTACTATAATATTTGGCGTGGGAATGTTTTTTATCCCGGAAATCAGTTGATTGTGACTTTGAAGGATAATACTAAAAAGATATATGAATGTGTATATAACGAAAAAGAACAAGAATGGGATTTCTATACTTCCGACGGAGAGAAACTTACGGGCTGGGATTGTTACGACGATCAGTATGGTAATCATTGGTTTGAGGGAAGTGAAAACGAAATTACCATTGAGTATATGGGCAAGACATGTAAAGTCCCTGTAAAGATAATCGACAACAACGTGGAAGGGATAGCATTTGAGTCAGAAGAGCCAATAGAGTTATATGAAAATACCGATGGCGAATGGGTCACCCGTGAGGACGCCGAAGGATCCGACAAATACTTTGCGTATGATTTCCTGCTTGAAAAAGAAGGAAATAAGCTGACTATAAAATTCAAAAATGGTACAGAAAAAGTTTATGTATACAATGATGATAAAGCAGGCTTTTATACCAAAGACGGAGAAAAGCTGTATGACGCTGACTGGGAGTGGGATGACAAACAATATGAAAATCCCTACGAGCCGGGTATCAATTACTGCTACATATATTATAAAGGTATAGAAGGTAAGATCAAAATACTCGTAAAGCACGTTTTCGAAGAAACAGATAA
This sequence comes from Lachnospiraceae bacterium, assembly GCA_017401005.1. GTDB lineage: Bacteria > Bacillota > Clostridia > Lachnospirales > Lachnospiraceae > AC2028. The sequence continues at coordinate 3,259 of JAFPRD010000259.1, read as the reverse complement.
TACCGCTACCTGCACCGAAAAGGGAGAGGCGACCTATGTATGTAAGGTATGCGGAGAGAAGGAAGTAATGCCTTCCGACCCTACCGGCCACAAATGGGGCGAATGGACAGTCACTAAGGCCGCTACTGAAACTGAAGAGGGCGTGGAGACAAGGGTATGCAAGAACGATTCATCGCACAAGGAGACTCGCGCGATACCTAAGAATGAGTCCGTTTCCGACAGTGAGACGACCACAGAGCCGATCCCGGCGCCGACAGAATCCGAAGAGAACACAGAGACGATCGACTTTACAACTGCTGATCCCGGCGTAAACGAGTTCTCAGAAAGCGAGATCCGGAAGGCGATAAGCAAAGGCGCTGCGGCGGAAACTGCGACTAAAGCCATTACATCAGTCAGGACCGACAAGGATCTCAAAGGATCCGTCTTCAACAAGCTTAAGGTGAAGCAGTCCAAGGCAACCAAGACCTCGATCACAGTGTCCTGGTCCAAGGTAAAGAACGCGAAGAAGTACGTGGTCTACGCCGGAAAGTCAGGCAAGAAAAACAAGGTAAAGAAAATAGCCACACTTAAGAGCACCAAGACCAAGTATACCCTGAAGAAGTTCAACAAGCAAAAACTGACCAAGGGAACATACTACAAGTTCGCAGTCGTAGCGCTTGATAAGAACGGTAAGGTCATCACATCCTCCAAGTTCGCGCACATAGCGACAAAGGGAAAGAACGCTAAGAGTAACCCCGCGAAGGTCACAGTATCCAGCAAGGTCAAGAAGAACAAAATCACCCTCAAGGTGAAGAAGACCTTCAAGCTGAAAGGCAAATACGCATCGTCCGCAAAGAAATACAAGATCAGAAAGATCCTTGACATACGCTATGAGTCGACGAAACCTAAGGTAGCCAAGGTATCCAGCAAGGGCGTGATCACAGCTAAGAAGAAAGGCACTTGCTACATCTACGTATATGCGCAGAACGGTCTTTACAAAAAGATAAAGGTTACTGTGAAGTAACGAGCCTCGTTACAAGTTAAAATACAATTAATCATTTAAGCACGTATGATAAAATAACGCATACGTGCTTTTTGTATAAAAAATGAATATGCACGCAGTGTATACTTCAATTTATAATTATACACGATAAAGTGCTAATTTGTTAGCGTGCTAAAGCGAAAAAATAATTGGCGGCAGCGAACCGCCAAACAAAAAATTTTTTCACGAAACTCTTGCTTCCCAAGGGGTCCAGCATATTTTTGCCTTGATAATTTTTTGCGAAAATCGTATAATAAAAGAAGGGTGAGACCCTAATTATTGTTTTTAATATATATACATCCAAATGTAATAATATTAGAGAAATGGAGAAAAACTATGGCAGTAATTATTAATGGAAGAGACCTTACCATCGACGAGGTCATCAGAGTGTGCAGACACAATGAGAAAGTTGAGATCGCTGAAGACGCTAAGGAAGCCATCAACAAGGCAAGAGCTTACGTTGAGAAGAAAGTAGCAGAAAACGCGGTCGTATACGGACTTACCACCGGATTCGGCAAGTTTGCCAACGTTTCCATATCAAAGGAACAGACTGCTCAGCTTCAGAAGAACCTGATCATGAGCCACACCTGCTCTCTTGGAAATAACTATGAGACTAAGTATGTCAGAGCTGCTATGCTTTTAAGAGCTAACTCTCTGTCCCACGGCAACTCCGGTATCAGACTTTCCACCGTTCAGACTCTCGTTGACATGCTGAACGCAGGCATCCATCCTCTGGTTCCTGAGAAAGGTTCTGTTGGAGCTTCCGGAGACCTTGCACCTCTTAGCTGCATCGCACTCGGTCTTATCGGCATGGGCAAGGTAGAGTATAAAGGCGAGATCGTAGACGCCAAGGTAGCCTTCGATGCTGAAGGACTTACACCTGTAGAGCTTGCTTCCAAGGAAGGACTTGCTCTCAACAACGGTACTCAGATGCTTACAGCAGTAGGTTTGAATACCCTTTATGATGCAATGAACCTCATGAAGATCGCTGATATCGCTGGCGCTATGACTGGCGAAGCAATGCACGTTCTTCGTAAGGCATATGATCCTAAGACACATCTCTTAAGAGGACACCAGGGTCAGATCGATGTTGCAGCCAATATGAGAGATCTGCTTGAAGGATCTGATAATGCAAGATCCAGAAGCACCCAGAAGGTACAGGATCCTTATTCACAGAGATGCTTACCTCAGATCCACGGTGCATCCCGTGACGCTATCAAGTACGTAGAAAGCGTAGTTGCAAAGGAGATCAACGCTGTAACAGACAACCCGATCATCTTCCCTGATGAGGACGATGTTATCTCCGGAGGAAACTTCCACGGACAGCCGATGGCTCTCGCATTCGACTTCCTTGGAATCGCCATCGCAGAACTTGCAAACGTTTCCGAGAGACGTCAGGACAGAATGGTCAACCCCGCTATGTCCGAAGGACTTCCCGGATTCCTTGTTAAGAACGGCGGACTGAACAACGGCTACATGATCGCTCAGTATGCTTCCGCATCAATGGTATCTGAGAACAAGATCTATGCTCATCCTTCCTGCGTAGACTCCATCCCTACTTCCGGAAACCAGGAAGACCACGTATCCATGGGAGCTACATCAGCACGTACCGCTGCCATGATCCTTGACAACGCTCAGAAGGTAATCGGAATCGAGCTTTCAACCGCTGCTCAGGCAATCTGGCTGAGATCCGAGATCGGCGAGCACTGCGTTGAAGGACTTGGCAAGGGAACCAAGGCTGCTTACGATTTCATCCGTGAGACCATTCCTCCTGTAGAGGAAGACATCATTATGCATGATCAGCTTGTCAAGTTTGACGAGATGGTAAAGGACAACAGCATCCCTGAAGCAGTAGAAAAGGTAGTTAAACTCAGATAAGTCATTAAAGGCAACAGCCTGTAAATAAAAACATTCGAATGATTTTTTGGTCCCTGCTGCCTGCCTGATCAGCGGGCGGCAAGGGGACCCGACAGGAGGAAAAAATGTTAAATAACGAAGAAATCAGAGGAGCAATGACTATTCAGCTCGGAAACGAATATCCTGATTATCCTGAATTCCAGGAAGGAATCAGACGTGCTCCTGACAGAGGCTTCAGACTTACTAAAGCTCAGACAAGGATCGCACTTAAGAACGCTTTAAGATACGTGCCCGAAGAGCTTCACGAGAAACTGGCTCCTGAATTCATGGAAGAACTTACCACCTATGGAAGAATCTATGCATACAGATACAGACCTCAGG
>JAFPRD010000258.1:0-1982 GCA_017401005.1 Lachnospiraceae bacterium | reverse complement strand
GGCATTCCGACCATACAACTCTTTTTACGGAAAAGACCGGTGAGGTAATAAGCCTTGACGGCCTTTGGAAGTTTAAGTATTCAAAGAATCCCGATGAGGTATCGGGAGGCTTTTATGCCGAAGGGTATGACACAAGCGGCTGGGATGATATAAGGGTACCGGCTCATATTCAGATGGAAGGGTACGACAAGCCGCAGTATGTCAATCTTCAGTATCCCTTTGACGGCAGGGAGGAGTGCGAGCCCGGAGAAGTTCCTATGAGCTTTAACCCGGTAGGTAGCTATGTAAAATCTATTGAGCTCTCAGAGATATCCAAAAAGGAAAGCTTTATCATATCCTTCGAGGGCGTGGAGAGCGCCTTCGCTCTTTGGGTAAACGGAGAGTATGTAGGATACAGCGAGGGTTCATTCCTTCCCGCAGAGTTTGATATTTCTTCTTTTGTGAAAAAAGGGGTAAACAAGATAGCTGCCGCTGTATTTAAGTGGAGCGCTTCAAGCTGGGCGGAAGACCAGGACTTTTTCCGGTTTTCAGGTATCTTCAGAAGCGTTAAATTATACAGATATAAAGCTCCTTACGTTATCGACTTAAAGACTGTCTGCACACTTAATTCTAATCTTAAAAAAGGCAAGGTGCAGATAAGTGCATTAACCAATGGTGATATAAACACTAAGCTTGAGATCGTAAAGATCGGAAGAAGCGATGAAGCTATGCCTTCGGAGAGCTTCCCTGCGTACTGGAAAGCGGATGCTCTCGGAGAAGTTATCTACTCTGAAAAAGTAAAGCTTTCAAAGGGAGAGAATAAATTCGAAGTTCCGGTAGAGAATCCTCTTCTTTGGAGTGCGGAGGAGCCCAATCTTTACAAGGTAAGAGTAGGTGGAGCTGAGACTCTTTTCGGATTCAGAAAATTTGAGATTGTTGGCGGGATCATGTATCTTAACGGAAAGCGCATAATCTTTAAGGGCGTTAACCGTCATGAATTCTCCGGCAAAATAGGCAGAGTCCCCGATTTAGAGGAGCTCTGGCAGGATATTGTTACGATGAAAAGACACAATATCAATGCCATCAGAACCTGCCACTATCCCGACAACTCGCCTATATACGAGCTTTGTGACAGACTTGGACTTTATATGATCGATGAGACGGACCTTGAGACTCATGGTATCTGGACTCCTATCATGTGGGGCGGAAAGGATATCGAAAAGGCTATCCCCGGCAATAATCCCAAGTGGAAGGAGATGGTTCTTGACAGAGCCCGCAGAATGTACGAGAGGGATAAAAACCACCCGGCTATCCTGCTTTGGTCCTGCGGAAACGAGTCCTTCGGCGGAACGAATATAAAGGCTATGGCAGACCTTTTCAGAAAGCTTGATAAGACAAGGTTTGTACATTACGAGGGAGTATTTAACGACAGAAGAGTATCCGGCATCAGCGATGTTGAAAGCCAGATGTATACACCTGTTGAGAGGATCAAGGAGTTCCTTAAAAAGGACAGTTCCAAGCCCTTTATTATGTGCGAGTATATGCACGCTATGGGAAATTCCTGCGGAGCTATGCATAAATACACGGAGTATGCGGAAGAAGAGCCTCATTTCCAGGGCGGCTTTATCTGGGACTATATTGACCAGTCTATAAATGCCACCGACCGCTACGGTGTAAAGTTCCAGAAGTACGGCGGAGATTTCGACGACAGACCTTCCGACTATCAGTTTAGCGGAAACGGTATTGTTTACGGCGGCAGCAGGCTTCCTTCGCCCAAGATGCAGGAAGTTAAGTACAACTACAGAAATATTAAGGCTTCCTTTGAGTTTACCCAAAAGGGCGGAAAGACCATTGCAAATCTTATCGTAAAGAACGGATTTCTTTTTACCGATCTTTCGGATTTTGAATGCGTTCTTGAGGTCAGAAAAGACGGTGTAAGAGTAGATGATCTTATACTTGATGTAAACGTCCGTCCCGGAGAGGAAAAGCGTTTTGATAAGGTT
>JAFPRD010000257.1:0-2415 GCA_017401005.1 Lachnospiraceae bacterium | reverse complement strand
TTATCCTTATGCTCATCGGAAGCATCGGATTTTTCACAGGCCAGATCATGAGTACCTCAAATTCCGATGAGGAGCTCTATTTCAACAATCTCTACACAATCAGTTCGGACCTTATCAATGCTGACAGAGACTTTTACCAGTCTATGATCGCAGCAATTCAGTACCACGACATTAAATTAGCGCCCTCAGATGTTCCGCCCGATCTTATGCAGGAACTTCTTGACGGATACATCGGCGACTATGTCGATAACAGGCAGCAGACCCTCGACAGAATCGAAGAAGCCAAAAACATCGCTTCAAAGAATCCCTCCCTCATTACCGGTACGAAGGTTGAGGACAAGAATTTTGAAGAATATTACAACGAGTTTATCGAAGGCTTTAAGCTTTGGGATTCTTGCTACGAAGTAGCAAGTGACAACGGCGACTACGCTCTCTTTGTGCAGTACTTTGAAGCTGCAAGAGGATCCATCTCCGGTATGACCGATATCACAGAAAGCTGGGCAATTGCCGAAAAGGCTTCTCAGGAAAAGGAAAACGTAGCAAGGATCATCGGAAGCTCCTTGACCTTCGGAGTTATTGCCCTGGTCATTGCGGCATCAGTTATCGTTGTGATCATTATGATGCGCAAGAGTCTTCAGTACATTGTTAAGGGTGTCGGCAATATGTCCGGCGGCGACTTTGTATCCGAGGTAAAGACTGAGAGTATATTCAACGAATTCTATACCGTTGAATACTCTTTGGAGGATATGCGTAGCAAGCTTCAGGATTCCCTCAAGCTTGTTATCGATTCCGCCGATACGGTCAACGAGAAGGCTTCAAATACAAAACAGAGCATCTCCTCTTCCGAGGAAAATACAACCAATATCTCAACTGCAGTCGGCGAACTTGCCGAGGGCGCTATGACTATGGCTGAGGACGTGCAGACCACAGCTCAGATCACGGTTGATATCGGTGAAAGCATCGACAAAGTACAAAGCGCCACCGCAAGTAACCTTGAAAAGGTTAAGCTTCTCTACGAACAGTCGATTGCCCTCCAGAAGCAGCTCGGCGAGATCAGAAAGGCTGATGAACTTACCGACGCAAAAGCAGGTCAGGTTGCTGATTCTGTAGGAAAGACCGCCGATGTTGTGGATGAGATTTCCAAGGCAGCCGAAGGAATCATCTCCATCGCAAGCCAGACCAACCTCCTTGCTCTCAACGCTTCCATCGAGGCTGCAAGAGCAGGCGAAGCGGGCAAGGGCTTTGCAGTTGTTGCCGACAATATTAAGGGTCTTGCCGAAGAGTCAAACCAGATGGCAGGCCAGATTACAAATATGCTCAGCACCATAACCACATACTCCAATGAGAACAGGAATCTTACCTCCAGCATCAAGGAAGCTACCACAAACGAGGCTACTGCTCTTGAGCAGATGAGCGTTGCCTTTGACGAGATGCTTGCTCTTCTTACAGAAACAGAGGAAGGAAACAAGGAAATCGCTTCTCTCGTAGACCAGATGACCGAAGGTAAGGAAAAGATCATGGGATCTGTCGACTCCCTCTCAAGTCTCTCCGAGGAGTACGCCGCATCAACCCAGGAAACCAGTGCTTCCATCACTCAGCTTACTTCAAATATGGGCGGAATCGTTACCGAAGCGGATGAGCTCGGCGACATCTCCGATACCCTTAAGAAAAACGTTGCTTTCTTTAAGGTTTAAGAGATGTTTACTGATTAACTAAACTACCAAATAGTTTTTGAAGGTATAATAAAGCGGCTAGCCTGCAAAGGTTAGCCGCTTTTGTTCGCCCGATTACTCTTTTATCAATCTAATTTTTCAATAGTCTTTCTACTACAAGTTTATAAGTATCGTATGCTCCTTTTGAAGGTACACCATCATACATATCGTAGATGATTCCGTCCTTGATTATAAGAGTGTAGGGAATAAACTGTGTGGGGAAATAATTCCCGATAGCGTAATCCGTATCATACGCAATATTCATATCAAACTTCTTTTTCTCCACAAACTTGTCAACGATACCGGCTTCCTCTCCGCAGTTTATACAGATAAGCTCGAAGTTCTCGATTCCTTCGTCGGAAAGCTCCTGAAGTTCAGGCATCTCGCTAACGCAGGGTCCGCACCAGGTTGCCCAAAAGTTTATAAGCACCACATCGCTTTTATGCTCCGAAAGAGTGAATGTTTCTCCGTTTGTAAGCGTTGCTGTAAAGTCAGGTGCGGGATCTCCTATGGAAAGAACCTTGATCTCGTATGTAGACATATCCACAGGCCAGGTATCGTCCGTATTTTCTGCATCCGCAGCGCTTTCTCCTTCGCTTACGCTGCCTGCGTCCTCGGCTTGCGTCTCTGCCGCTTCTGCGCTTTCTTCATTTTGCGTCTCAGCTTCCCCTACGTCCTCATTTTCATCAAGCAAGCTTTCTAA
>JAFPRD010000256.1:0-14062 GCA_017401005.1 Lachnospiraceae bacterium | reverse complement strand
ATGGAGACAAAGGTAGTCGACAAGCGCAACTTAAGGAGCCTTATTGAAATGTCGCACCAGAGAATGTGCACAAGGGCCTTTTGGGAGTACAGAGAGCTGATGAGGGATCTTTGCAATGCCCTTCGCGAATACTCCGAAGAGTGGGCATACCTTGTGGACAATTACTTTATGCCAAAGTGCGAGGTATCCGGGTACTGCACAGAGAAGAAGAGCTGCGGAAGAAAGCCGAGACCTTCTCAGGATTAAGATTGGTACATTAAACACAACCGGTACGGAGATAATACATGAATATAGTTGCAGCGGTAGATAATAACTGGGCTATCGGAAACAAAGGCGAATTACTTGTAAGTATTCCCAACGATCAAAAATCGTTCCGGCTTCTTACAACGGGAAAAGTTGTTGTCCTGGGAAGAAAAACCCTTGATACTTTCCCTCAAAAGCAGCCACTGCCCAATCGGACCAATATCATACTTAGCAGAGATAAAAATTTTAAAGTAAAGGGAGCAGTGGTTGTAAATTCAGTGGGTGAACTGATGGAATATCTTAAGCCCTATAAGTCCGAGGATATATACATCATCGGCGGCGAGAGCATTTACGAGCAGCTTCTTCCCTACTGCGATACGGCGCATATTACGGCAATCGACTATGAATACGAGGCGGATACATACCTTAAAAATCTTGATGAAGATCCTGAGTGGGTAAAGACTGCCGACAGCGACGAGATCACATATTTTGACTTATCTTATTCTTTTGTGAAGTATGAAAGAGTGAAGAAATCAAAAAAGCAGTCCTAAATTGGCTAAATTCGGTTTATTGACTTTTTTTACAAGAGGTAAGATAATCTATCTTAAGACGCAATCTATCGGTAAATGATAGTTGTAAAGACTACGAAAGAAGGAAACTTTGATGGAAAAGAAGAACATTGATTGGAGTAACCTTGGATTCGGTTATGTTCCTACCGATTACCGCTATGTTTCGGTTTACAAAGACGGAAAATGGGATGACGGAGAGCTTGTCACCGATGCAAACATTTCACTTAACGAGTGCGCGGGAGTTTTCCAGTATGCACAGACCGTATTTGAAGGTCTCAAGGCATACACTACCGAGGACGGACACATTGTTACATTCCGCCCCGATTTAAATGCCGAAAGACTTAATCAGTCTGCAGCCCGCCTTGAAATGCCGACACTTCCCGAAGGAAGATTTGTTGACGCGGTCACCAAGGTCGTTAAAGCCAATGAAAATGTTGTTCCCCCTTACGGAAGCGGAGCTACTCTTTACATCAGACCTTATATGATGGGCATCAACCCCGTTATCGGAGTTAAACCCGCCAATGATTATATGTTCCGTATTTTCACAACCCCTGTCGGACCTTACTTTAAGGGCGGCGCAAAACCTCTTACCATCAAGGTAAGTGATTTTGACCGTGCGGCACCTTGCGGAACCGGAAACATCAAAGCGGGACTTAACTATGCGATGAGCCTTCATGCAATAGTTACCGCTCATGCGGAAGGATTCGATGAGAATATGTACCTTGATCCCAAGACAAGGACCAAGGTAGAAGAGACCGGTGGAGCAAACTTCCTCTTTGTCACAAAGGACGGAAGCGTTGTCACTCCCAAGTCTGACAGCATACTTCCTTCAATTACGAGAAGAAGCCTTGTTTACGTAGCAAAGGAATATCTCGGACTTAATGTTGAGGAGAGAGAGATTTACTTTGATGAGGTTAAGGATTTTGCGGAGGCCGGACTTTGCGGTACAGCTGCCGTAATCTCTCCTGTAGGAAAGATCGTAGACCACGGCAAGGAGATCTGCCTTCCCAGCGGTATGAACGAAATGGGTCCTGTTACCAAAAAGCTTTACGAGACACTTACCGGAATCCAGATGGGACGCATCGAGGCTCCCAAGGGATGGATCCACGTTATCGAATAATTCTATATTTTATACAAAAAAATCCTTAAGGTCAGGGCTACGGTTGGTCAATCAATCGTTGCCTTGACCTTTTAATTTTGGTATAATTTAAGTTGCGGTAGTTTGCAGCTTTCCGCAATAGATATTTAATGGACGGGAATCCGATGCGAGATATTGTCAGCAGGGTTTTGGACGGAAATTACATACAAAATACCGGCTCTGTGAACTGCAGACCGGCAAAGGTGGAGATAGAAGTTTCCTGTGACTGTGATTATGAGGGAAGTTTCAGAGTCTTTACTTCCGACGGAAGCGTTACCGAGGCTACGGTTGTTTCCTCAGACCTCAGGATGGAGGTTTTAAACCCCGAGATTGCCGGAATCGAGGCGAATGTATCTTTCCATTTCCACGGTGATCTTTGCAAGCCCGGAGATGAAATAAAGGGCTTTTTCACAGTTATCAGTGACCACGGAGAATGCTCCGTTCCTTTTGATGTCAGAATTGAGCCCGGTGAGCTTACTTCCTCAGTGGGGCGTATCAGAAATCTGTTCAGCTTTGTAAATCTCGCCAAAGATAATTGGGATGAGGCTCTTAATCTTTTCTATTCCCCCGAGTTTAAAGGGATACTTACAGGCAGTGATGAGTATTTTATGGGCATGTACCTTGCTCTCTCGGCAAATCCCGGCAACTCACAAAATCTGGAAGAATTCCTGCTGGGCACAGGCAAAAAGCCAAAGGTTGAGTACTTCTTCGAAAAGAAGGTATATGAGACCACTGTGCTCGGAGTTGAATATTCCGAACAGCTTATAGAAAGAGAAATAGAAATCCTCCGAAACGGATGGAGCTATTCAAATATTAATATTGAAGCCCAGGGAGACTTTCTTTTTACAAGAAGAGAAGTCCTTACCGACAAAGACTTTATCGGTAATGTTTGTACCCTCAAGATCTTCCTTTCTACCGAAAAGTGTTTAAAAGGAAGACATGAAGGCCGGATCATCCTCTACAACAATTTTGCGAGACTTGAGATACCTGTTGTTGTAAAAGGAAGAGCCGAAGTTAATACTAAAAAAGGTGCCCGTTCAAGAGCGGTTATCCTTGAATCCATTACAAGAGATTACATCCTTCGCGGACTCGGACTTATGGACGAGAAGGAGTGGCTTGATAAAACGGGAGCAAGTGTGGAACAGCTCGCCGCTTTAAATATCAATGATGTATACGTTAAGCTTTTCAAGGCGCGCCTTCTTTGCATTGAGGGAAGACACAACGAGGCGGGCTGGCTTGTGGATCAGGCTGCCGAGATAATCGAACATGACGAAAGAGAAGGTTCTCTTAAGGGAGAAAGGCTTCTGGAGGCTTATGCTTACCATTGGCTTACCGCATCTATCGTAGGTCAGGACCCTGAGTTTACCAAAACCGCTGCGAAAAAGGTGGAGGCTATCTACAAGAAAGCTCATTCCAACTGGCAGATAGGTTTTATTGCGCTCCTTTTACCCACAACCTATAATGCCAATTCCTACACAAGATGGAACCTTTTGGAGCATCTGTTTGAAACCGGAAGCAGAAGTGCAACCATATACTACGAGGGAATCCTTACCTTGAACGAAAACCCGATGGTTGCCAAGAAAATGGACAGCTTCCTTATTCAGACTGTTTATTTCGGAGCAAAGCACGGAGTCGTATCCCGCAGAACCCTCGAGCAGGTACTCGCTTTCTCTCAGAGAACAAAAACCGGAAGCTATGTGCATATCCATATGCTGGAGCTTTTATATGCACAATTTGAGGAGCCGGAGATTTTGCAGGAAATCTGCGCGCAGTTAATATATGCAAACCGCGTTGACAAAACTGCAGGCGCCTGGTACAGAAAGGCTATCGATAAAGATATCAAGCTTACGGGCCTTTTTGAATACTTTATACAATCAATAGATCTTGAAGCGGATGAAGATATTCCGCTTGTCGTGCTGATGTATTTCGGATACAGAAATAACCTCGGCTCGGATCAGTTAGCATATTTCTATTATTATATTATTACTCACAAAGACAAATACGAAGAGCTCTACGAGGCTAACATAGCCAATATGGAGTTTTTTGCCGGCAGCCAATTATCCCAGGGCAATATCAGCAAGCATCTGGCTGTCATTTACTCGGATATATACAGACCCGATCTTTTAAGCAGGCAGCAGGCCATCGGAATCTCAAACATACTCTTTTCCAAATGGGTAGTATGTGAGAGGAAAGACTTTGAGAAAGCCTACGTATACCAGAAAGGCTGTGTGTCGCCTTTTGCTTATGATCTCAAAAACGGAGAAGGCGCTGTAATAGCCTACGGAAGAGGATATATTATCGTATTTGAGGACTCAAAGGGAAACAGATATATCAACTCCGTCAGATTTACGGAAGAGGATCTGATGCCTGTCTCCAAGTATCTTTCTACGATAACAGGGCTTGTCTGGGACAATGAAAGACTTAATCTCCATATAGTGGGAAGCGGAAACAATACCGTTACCGTTACTTCCGGAAATGTATCGAGGTTTATGCAGCTTGGCGAATCCGAGAAAATACGACCTTACATACGCCGGAATATGCTGACTCTGGCTATGGAGTATTACTCAAACCATGACGATGAGAATTCCTTCTCCAGGTGCTTTAGGATGCTTGGCAGCGAGGGACTTACGGCACAGCAGATGGGAAGACTTTTCCCTCATCTGTACAGATTCGGATATCTTGATATCTGTATCGAGTGGCTTACAAGGTTCGGACCGTATTTCGCCGGACAAAATAACCTTAAGCGTTATCTTGACAGAGAGATAAAGGAAATAGAAGGCAATCCCACGGTACGCGACAGGGCTTCCTACGAAAAGTCCATACTTGCGGCGGCTGTATATGTCTTTAAAGAAGACAATGCCGATTCGCTGATCGTTCAGTACCTTGCAAAAAACTATAACGGACCCTCCAAGGATTTGATCCTTATCAGAAACGCCCTCAAAAAATATGAGCTCCCCGTTATAGAGATCGATAAAAAGATCGCTCTTCGCCATATGTATACCGAATTCTACGTTCAGGACATGGACGAGATTGCGAAAGAGTGTGTAAAATTCGATCCCACATCCGATATTTCCAGAGCGATAATTGCCCAGGGTTCATATTGGTACCTTATCGGAAAGAGCGGTGCGCTTGAACATCTTTTTGAAGGGATAAAATATCTGCATACAAGCGGGGTGGAAGTATCCCTGCCTTCAAGACTGGCCCTTTTAAAGTACTATTCCGAAGCGCCGCAGGAAATGGATGATGAGACGGAAAGCCTGGTTTTGGATTTCCTTAAGATTGAAATGAAGGACAAGATCTATCTCGGTTTCTTTAAAAAGTTTTTGGGAGTCGGTGTGTTTAAGAAACCGGAACGTAAAGCGCTTTGCGAGGAAATACTTGACGAGATCCAGGACAGAACGATAATCGACTACCGTATTAAAAACGGAAAAAGCGCAAAGATCCATTATGTGATCGTTAATGACAATACGGAAGCTTACGATTACTCGTCCGAAACCATGAGGGAAGTGTGCGGAGGTATCTGCTTTAAGGATTTCATACTCTTCTTTGGCGAGAGGCTGCAATACTATATTACCGAAGAAGGGGAGGAAGAGGCATCCCTTACCGACACGGGACAGGTTTCATGTAACAACACGCCTTCCTCCGAGGGAAGAAGCCTGTACAGGCTTATAAACGAAATGCTTATCAGCAATACGACAAAGGAGTACTCTAAGTTTGACAATCTTTACGAAGAGTACAACAAGCGAAAGTTTTTGAATGATGAACTGTTCAGACTGATTTAGGAGCTGAAATAATGATAAAGTTGCCGGGCTTTAGCCTGAAAGGTAACAATAAAATATTTGTAGGATTTAACATAGGAGACAGCTTTTGCCAGCTCAGTTTTTCCCAGGACGGTAAAAGCGTTGAGACGGTCTCCCTTACAACGGGGGAAGAGGATTATAACATCCCGACGGCTCTTTGCAAAAGAGAAGGCGTTAACCAATGGTTTTTCGGAAGAGAAGCCGCGGAGCATTCAAAAGACGAGGACTGTATCTATATAGATCATCTCCTCAGCCTCGCAAGAAGAGGGGCTCCGATCCTTGTTGACCAGGTCCCTTATCAGCCGGTGTCACTGCTTGCTCTTTTTATAAAAAGATGCATGTCACTTGTAACCGCTGTTTATTCAGATAGGGTATCGGGCGTCCTTTTTACAGCTGAGAATCTTACCTACGAGAATATAGGGGTCCTTAAGGAAGCAGTTTCCCTCCTTAAGCTCAAAACCGAAAAGATCTATTTCCAAAGTCGGATGGAGAGCTACTATCATTTTATGACTCACCAGCCCGATGAACTCTGGAGAAACGGAAGCATACTTCTTGAGTATGAAAAGGATGAGGTTATCGCGTACCGTATGGAGTCAAACTTCGGGACGATTCCCGTTGTTGTCTATATCGATGAGAAGCATTATCCGATGTCCGGCGGCAGCAGGGATAATTCCGCGGATACAGACTACGAGCTGATCCAGCTTGACAGAACCTTTGCAAATATAGCAAGGGAAGCCTGTGAAGCAGAAGACACCATCAGCGTATTCCTTATCGGCGCGGGGTATAACGATGTATGGATGAAGGAATCAAAAAAATACCTTTGTTCCAAGTACAGAGTTTTCCAGGGAAGCAATCTTTACAGCAAGGGTGCCTGCTACGGACTTATAGACCGGAATCTCGGCGAGCCTCCCGAGAAAAAGAACATCTTTCTCGGAAACGATAAGCTTACCGCAAATGTCGGTATGAATATCTTAAGCCAGAACGATGAGACCTACTATGCAATACTTGATGCCGGAGTCAGCTGGTACGATGCTTCCGAGACTTTTGAGTTTTACATTCAGGACGGAAATTATATTGAATTTATCATCAGATCTCTTGTGGGCGCCGGAGACCGTATCGCAAGGATTACCCTTGACGATTTCTCCCAAAAGATCGCAAGAATGAGATGCAAGCTCTACATGGAAAGCGAAAAGCTTTTGATCGTGGAAATAGAGGATCTCGGATTTGGAGAGTTCAGACCCTCAACCCATAAAATATGGCGTGAAGAGATTCCAATTAACTAGAAAAGGAAGCGGATTTTAAATGCGCATAACCATTGGCATAGGAAAATACGCAAAAACTCCATATATTGTCCCGGGACTTGATATAGCAGTCTATTGTGTTGAGGAACTTTGCTATCTGCTGGGTGAAAATGCAGTCCTCATCGACAGATCCATCATGAACCGCAATATCGCGGAATGGGTCGAAAAAGAATGCGGTCTTCCCGAGCTTGCCACCCAGATGTATGCCATCATCCAGAGGCAGGGCTCGGTAAGCACCTTCGTCTGCCTTATCATGGAATACACGGGACTTCAGGATATGTACTATATCGATTCCGTGAGAAAGACTCTTAAAAAGGGAACCGGTCTTACTGCCATCGAGAGGCATAAAAGCCAGATAGATTATCTTGTCACCAAGAAAAAATTCGTTTCCGCGGTCAGGGGATACAAGACCCTTATCGAAAAGTGGAATTACGTCAGTGAAAATAACACCATGATCCTTCCGGGGATTAATGTTCTTGCCGGAATATACCATAACCTCGGTGTTGCTTATACTGGGCTTATGCTTTACGAGCGGGCGGCGGACTGCTTCGAAGAGGCGAACAGACTTGACGGAAACAGGGAGCATTTTTTGGCTTATCTGGCCGCAAAGAGGCTGGGCCTTTCGGAGACGGATTATATTGCATTTGCTGCGGAACATTCCGCCTACAGAGATGATACGCTGCGCCTTGAAAAAGCGCTTGAGACGCTGTCGGAAAGCTTTGAATCCCTCTCGGAGACGAAACAGCTACAGATGCGCCGGAATATGAGAGATACCGACGAAGCTTATAAGTATTATGACGAAAACGAACGTATCCTTAAGGGGCTTAAAGACAGTTACAGAGAAAACGTGAGTGTATGAATATTTTTAAAAGAATTGCTTTACTGTTTTCAAAAAACAATAAAAACGAAGGCGAGGAGAGTCTGTCCACCCGCAAGGGCGTGAACTTTTCCGACCCGTCCGCAAGAAGCGCATACTTCATGGACTGTCTCGACCAGATGGAGGAGTCTTCGAGAGAAGTTGAACTTCTTGCCGGGGAATATCAGCTCGTTACGGATTATCTGACGGATGTTGACGAGATAGATGCTCTGCCCGCCGGCAAAAAGTCTGAGCTTGAGAGCTGCGCTAAGCAGTTTGCGGCTTATTCTTCCGAGATACAAAAGTATCGCGAGCGCAAGAGCAGGATGTCCGATATCGAATACTACACCCTCAAAAAGCGGGAGCCCGAAGTGGAAGAGGGAATCGCAAAGATACGCGAAGCGGAAAAGTATGCAGTTGCGGTTAAAAGAGATTTAAGAAGACTTGACGGAGAGCGTCAGGCAAGGCTGTTTATCAAGAACGAGAGCCGTAAGAATATGAGCAATTACAAGGGAATGGTGATCATATTCATCGGAGCTTATGTGCTTTGTATGTTGCTGCTTCTTTTCTTCCATATTGCTCTTGATCTTAATGTCTTTATCGGATACTTTCTTGCTACGGCGCTTGTAGCCATAGCGGCGGCCGTTACGGCGATAAAGTATATGGATGCCACAAAGGAATTAAAGCATGCCCAGGCGGAAATAAACAAGCTGATCGCCTTACAGAATACGGTCAAGATCAGATATGTAAACAACCGCAAGCTTCTTGAGTTTTTATATTTGAAATATCATGTGGAAAATGGTGATAAGCTTGAGAAACTCTGGAAAGCTTATCAGCTTGAGAAAGAGGAAAGACGTCAGTTTACGGAGGCCCAAGCCCAGAGCGAATATTTCCAGAAACATCTGATCGAGCTTTTGTCAAACGTTCGGGTCAGATATCCGGACAGATGGGTATACCAGACCGGAGCTTTCTTAGATCCCAGGGAGATGGTTGAGATCCGCCACGAACTGATAATCAGAAGACAACGGGTCAGGGAACAGATAGATTACAATAAGAAACTGGCCGAAGATGCGAAATCTGAAATAGAAGAAGTTGCGAGAGTTTATCCGGAGTACGCCGGGGAGATCATCGAATTGCTTAACAGCAAAGATGCCTAACATGTTAACAATAACCAAAGGTTATTAGAATTAAATGGAGGATTCCGAAAAAATGAAAGAAGTAAAACCAATTAAAGAAGGAAAAGTAAGAGAGATCTACGATAACGGCGATACGCTCATAATCGTCGCTACCGACCGCATCAGTTGTTTCGATGTTATTCTTAACAACACCGTTACGGACAAGGGAAAGGTTCTTACACAGATGTCAAAGTTCTGGTTTGACATGACAAAGGACATTATTCCCAACCATATGGTTTCCGTAGATGTTAACGACATGCCTGAAGGATTCAGAAATTCCAAGTTTGAAGGCAGAAGCATGATGTGCAAGAAGCTTAATATGCTTCCTGTAGAGTGTATTGTCAGAGGTTATATCACCGGAAGCGGATGGGCAAGCTACCAGAAGACACAGACCGTTTGCGGTATTACTCTTCCCGAGGGATTAAAGGAATCCGACAAACTTCCCGAGCCTATCTATACCCCTTCAACCAAGGCTGAGATAGGCGACCATGATGAGAATATCTCCTACGAGCAGAGCGTAGAGTATCTTGAGGAGAGATTCCCAGGAAAGGGAGAGGAGTACGCTTCAAAGCTTCGCGATTACACCCTTGCTCTCTATAAAAAGTGTGCGGATTATGCGCTCACAAAGGGAATAATCATTGCAGATACCAAGTTTGAGTTCGGACTTGATGAGAATGGAAACATTGTACTCGGAGACGAGATGCTCACACCTGACAGCTCCAGATTCTGGCCTGCAGACGGATATGAGCCCGGACACGGTCAGCCTTCATTTGACAAGCAGTTTGCAAGAGACTGGCTTAAGTCAAACGACGGACACAACTGGACTCTTCCCGAGGATGTTGTTAAAAAGACCATCGACATTTACCACGAAGGCTATGAGCGCCTTACCGGAAAGAAACTTTAAACCCGATATCAAAGATTTTTAGAAAGAGGATTTACAATGGCTACAGATGTATATACAAGCCCCCTGTCCGAGCGCTACGCCAGCAAGGAAATGCAGTTTATTTTTTCACAGGATATGAAATTCCGCACTTGGAGAAAGCTTTGGATAGCTCTTGCCGAGACTGAGATGGAGCTCGGATTATCTAAGGACGGAAAGCCTGTTATCACACAGGAAATGATCGATGAATTAAAGAGCCATGCCGATGATATCAATTATGATGTGGCAAGGGCCAGAGAGAAGGAAGTGCGTCACGATGTTATGAGCCATGTGTACGCATACGGACAGCAGTGTCCCAAGGCGGCAGGAATCATCCACTTGGGAGCTACTTCTTGCTATGTCGGCGACAATACCGATATCATCATTATGACTGAGGCTCTTAAGCTTGTTCGTAAGAAGCTTTTGAATGTTATGAAGACTCTTGCGGATTTTGCGGACGAGTACAAGAATCAGCCCACTCTTGCATTTACTCATTTCCAGCCCGCTCAGCCTACTACCGTGGGAAAGAGAGCTACCCTTTGGTTACAGGAATTCTGCCTCGATCTTGAGGACCTCGATCATGTTCTTTCTACGATGAAGCTTTTGGGCTCAAAGGGAACGACGGGAACTCAGGCTTCTTTCCTCGAGCTCTTTAACGGAGATCAGGAAACCATCGACAAGATCGATCCGATGATCGCAAAGAAGATGGGATTCGAAAGCTGTTACCCCGTTTCCGGACAGACATATTCGCGTAAGGTTGATACCCGCGTTGCCAATGTGCTTGCAGGTATAGCCGCTTCAGCTCATAAAATGAGCAATGATATCAGACTTCTCCAGCACCTTAAAGAAGTTGAGGAACCTTTCGAAAAGAACCAGATCGGATCTTCCGCTATGGCTTATAAGAGAAATCCTATGAGAAGCGAGAGAATCGCATCCCTTTCAAGATACGTGATGATCGATGCTTTAAATCCCGCGATCACATCCGCTACCCAGTGGTTTGAGAGAACTCTGGACGACTCTGCAAACAAGAGACTTTCAATCCCCGAAGGCTTCCTTGCTGTTGACGGAATTCTCGATCTTTGCCTCAATGTAACCGACGGACTTAAGGTATATCCAAAGGTTATCGAGAAGCATATGCTCGCTGAGCTTCCTTTCATGGCTACCGAGAATATAATGATGGATGCCGTTAAAAACGGCGGAAACCGTCAGGAACTCCACGAAAAGATCAGAACTCTTTCAATGGAAGCCGGCAGAAACGTTAAGGAAGAGGGAATGGACAATAACCTCCTTGAACTTATTGCGGCAGACCCTGCCTTCGGACTTACTCTCGAGGAGCTTAAGAGCTCAACCATGGATCTTTCAAAGTACGTGGGACGTGCTCCCAGACAGGTCGATACTTTCTTAAGCGAAGTTGTAAGACCTATTCTTGACGCCAACAAGGCTGACCTTGGAATGACGGCAGAGATCAATGTTTAATTTTATATTTTGACATGAAAGAGGATTACTAAAAATGGGCGGATTTTTCGGCGTTGCATCAAAAGAGGATTGTGTTTTCGATCTTTTCTTCGGAATTGATTACCATTCACACCTCGGAACAAGAAGGGGAGGAATCACAGTCTACGGTAAGGACGGTTTTGAAAGAGCGATTCATAATATCGAGAACGCACCTTTCAGAACTAAATTTGAGAAAGAGATTCATGATATGAGCGGATGGTACGGAATCGGATGTATTTCGGACTATGAGGCACAGCCCCTCATCATACGTTCACATCATGGAACATACGCCATTTCTACAGTAGGCAAGATTAACAATATCGATGAGCTTACTCAGATGCTTTTTGACCAGGGACATGTACATTTCCAGGAGATGAGCTCCGGAGAAGTAAATGCCACCGAACTTGTAGCGGCTCTTATCAACAGCAAAGCAAATCTTATAGAAGGAATTAAATTTGTACAGGAAGTTGTAGACGGATCCATGTCGCTTCTTCTTTTAAACCAGGCAGGTATTTACGCAGCCAGAGACCGTTTGGGAAGAACTCCCGTACAGATCGGTAAAAAGGATGAGGCTTTTTGCGTTTCCTTTGAAAACTACGCATACAAGAACCTCGGATACCATGACTATAAAGAGCTCGGCCCCGGGGAGATCGTTGTCCTTACGGAGAAAAACTGCATCACCCTTTCCAATCCCGGAAAGGATATGAAGATATGTACCTTCCTTTGGATCTACTACGGTTATCCCGCAAGTACTTACGAAGGAGTCAATGTAGAGCAGATGAGATATGACTGCGGAGCAAGGATGGCTAAGCGCGATAATGTTAAACCCGACATTGTGGCCGGAGTGCCCGACTCAGGTACCGCACATGCCGTTGGTTATGCAAATGAGTCCGGAATACCTTTTTCCAGACCCTTTATCAAGTATACTCCCACCTGGCCCAGATCATTTATGCCTACCATCCAGAGTAAGCGCGACCTTATCGCAAAGATGAAGATGCTGGCTGTAAATGAACTTATCAAAGACAGAAGCATCCTTCTTATCGATGACTCTATTGTAAGAGGTACCCAGCTCAGAGAGACTACCGAATACCTCTATGAAAACGGGGCAAAGGAAGTGCATATTCGTCCCGCATGTCCTCCGCTCCTTTACGGATGTAAGTATCTCAATTTCTCAAGATCCAATTCAGAGATGGATCTCATCGCAAGAAGAGTTATTGAGAGACTTGAAAACGGAAACGTAACAGAGGAAGTTTTGCAGGAGTACGCTAATCCCGAGTCGGAGAAGTATGCAAGGATGGAAGAGGAGATCTGCAAAGAGCTCAAGTTTACATCCTTAAGATTTAACCGCCTTGACGATATGCTCGAGGCTACAGGCATCGATCCTTCAAAGCTTTGCACATATTGCTGGGACGGAAAGGAATAACAGCTTTCGGAGATTTTTTATGAAAGATAAAATATCTGAAGAAAACGAAATTCGCGGGGAGCATACCGAATATGCGGTATGCCCCTGCTGCGGATACAAAACACTTGATCCTGAGGACTCGGATTTTGAAATCTGTCCTGTTTGCTTTTGGGAAAACGACCCTTCGCAGCTAAGATACCCGGAGGAAACCGGCGCAAACAAGGTATCGCTGCTTACGGCAAGAAAGAATTTTAAAAAGTTCGGAGCCTGTGAGGAGCGGTTTAAAGCCTATGTGCGGGAGCCATATCCCGAGGAGGTTTCGGAAGATGAAGAGGATTAAGAAGATTATTCGTGGCTGCCTTTATACGGCAGCCGCTCTTTTACTGACTTTAATTTTACCCGGTTGCGGGCTGCTTGCGGATTACGTAGAAGAACAGGCTTTTGAATATGCGCCGGAAGAATACTGCTTCAGAAATTCAAAGCTCCTTGAGCAGCACTATGAAAAGCACGGAATAGAGATGGGCTTTTCCTCCGCCGAAGAATACGAGGCGGCTGCAAGCGCTGTTGTCACAAATCCCGAGGCACTCCACAAGACGGAAGCCGAAGATGGGGATGATGTATATTATATAGAGGATACAAATGAATTTGTTGTCGTCTCAACTGACGGTTATATAAGGACTTATTTTCTTCCAGATGGCGGAAAAGCGTACTTTGACAGGCAGTAAAGAGAGGCGGTATGTGCCCCCGATAATTTTTTTGAAAAATATTGCATTTTCTTGTTGACTTTTCGGGGGTAAGTTTGTTATTATATACAACGTCGCTGATGAGTGACGAACAATTAAAAAGATGTCTGGAGAGGTATCGAAGCGGTCATAACGAGGCGGTCTTGAAAACCGTTTGTCCGAAAGGGCGCGTGGGTTCGAATCCCACCCTCTCCGCTTAGGGAGAAGGCTTCTCCTATAAATAAATATGGTTTTCTATATTTAAGCATTTGGAGAAGTACTCAAGTGGTTGAAGAGACACCCCTGGAAAGGGTGCAGGTCGTTAACAGCGGCGCGAGGGTTCAAATCCCTCCTTCTCCGTCAGGATGATCATCAACCGATTATCCGCTTGATCCTTGATAACTGAACAGCAATGCAACCCTGAAGATTCTTTAAGAATTATT
>JAFPRD010000255.1:0-9835 GCA_017401005.1 Lachnospiraceae bacterium | reverse complement strand
GGCTTCATTACTACCCATACCAACAAGAATCTGCTTACCATCGTTGCGGTACTGGGCGTTTTACCCGCGGCAAAAAGCGCTGTTAATATGATTATGTTTATCAGGTTTAAATCCTGCGACAAGGCTTTTTCCGAGGAAGTTTCTAAGTTTGTCGGTTCATTAAGCGAAAGCGCCTTTGATCTTGTTTTTACTTCCTACGAGAAGAATTACCTGGTAGCGCATCTTGCTGTTAAAAGCGGCTCAGTTATTTGCTATACGGAGAAGGCCGATTTAAACGAAGAGAATTTCTCCAAGCATATCGGAACCTATTTAAAAGCTGAAAACTATAAGGATATTACCATCAAGGTTTTCAAAGATAAAGATAAATATCTTGAAAGGCTTAAGTCTTTATCGGAACTTAAAAACTCCGGAAACGAAGAAGGGATTATGAACGTTCTTAAGAGCATTTCTTTGTAAGGAGAATTATGCAAAAGTTTATTATCGGCAAGAACCAGGCCGGGCAGCGTTTTGACAAATTCTTAGCTAAATACCTGCCCGGTGCGCCCAAAAGTCTTGTTTACAAGATGCTTAGAAAAAAGAATATTACTCTGAATAAAAAGAAATCCGACGGCTCTGAGATCCTTTCGGAAGGCGACAGCGTTGAGAGCTTTTTTTCGGATGAAACCTTCGAGAAGTTTACTAAAGGCGCGGATTTAGATAAAGGCTCTTTTGACAAGTCATCCGAATTAAGTAGCGGCGGTAAATTAAAAACGGATTCAAAGAAAAGAAATTCCGCTTCTTTACAAAAACCAACGGTTATATACGAAGACGAAGATATTCTTATAGCGAATAAACCGGCGGGCCTTCTTTCACAAAAAGCCGAAAAAACAGATTACAGCGTAAATGACTGGCTTATAGAGTATCTTTTAGAAAGCGGAAAGATTTCAGAGAGCGAGCTTCGTACCTTTAAGCCTTCTACCTGCAATAGATTGGACAGAAACACAAGCGGACTTATCGTATGCGGTATCAGTCTCCCCGGACTTCAAAAGATGAGTGAGATAATCCGGGAAGGAAATATCGAAAAATACTACGTTACGGTTTGCCACGGAAAAATAGAAAAGCCTTTTTCCGCAAGGGGAATACTCGTTAAGGATTCAGTAAAAAACAAATCCTTTATAAAGAACATATCGGATGAAGACTTAAAAGCAAATATTTATACGGAGTTTAAGCCTCTTTCTTTTAATGATGACGCGACTCTTTTAGAGGTAAATCTTCACACAGGAAAGCCCCACCAGATAAGAGCCCAGCTTTCAAGCCTCGGGCATCCGATATACGGAGATAAAAAATACGGAGCGGAAGATAAAGGCTTTAAACACCAGATTCTTTGCGCTTACAGGCTTGTTTATCCCGGTGAGGAAGTACTTGGAGAGAAGTTTAAAGCCTTGGCAAATAAAGAAATCAGGATTGATTTTCCCGAAGAGATTAAAAGGTTTGACTTTTAATAATTTTAAAAAGAAAATAGAATTTAAGATTAAATATTTAAACGAACCGGAGAATGTGAGATTTAAGATGGATAATTTCAGATACTACGCACCTACTGAGGTGATATTCGGAAAAGGCTCGGAAGATAAAACAGGAGAAATCGCAGCTAAATACGGAAAAAAAGCACTTATCGTTTACGGAAAAGGAAGTGTTATAAAAAGCGGACTATTAGATAAAGTTCACAAATCTTTGGATGATGCCGGTTTAGCATACGAAGACTTTGGAGGAGCAAAGCCCAATCCCACCCTTGAACACGCAAGAGAAGGCGTAAAAGCAGCATGCGAATTTGGCGCGGATATGATAATCGCCGTAGGTGGAGGAAGCGCTATTGATACAGCAAAAGCTATTGCTCACGGCGCGGCAAATTTTGAGTTCGATCTTTGGGATATCTGGACTAAGAAGGTGCCTCTTGTAAAATCTCTTCCCGTAGGAGCCGTTCTTACTATAGCGGCCGCCGGCAGCGAGATGAGCGATTCTGCCGTACTTACAAACGAGGAAATAGGCAAAAAATGCGGTATCAATACAGATTTTAACAGATGCGCTTTTGCGATCGTTAATCCCGCTTTAGGTGCAAGCCTTCCCAAGAACCAGATAGCGGCCGGTGTGACAGATATTATGATGCATACAATGGAAAGATATTTTATCCCGGGTTCGCATTGCGATATGACCGATGAGATTGCGGAAGGTCTTCTAAGATGTATGATAAAAAACGGAGCTATAGTTTGTGAGAATCCTTCGGATTACGATGCTATGTGTGAGGTTTTCTGGGCTTCAAGCCTTTCCCACAACAATCTTACGGAATGCGGCAGAGGAAAAGATTTTTCCGTACATAAATTCGGACATGCGCTTTCCGCAAAGTACGATGTAACCCATGGTGATTCTTTATCCGCAGTTTGGGGTGCATGGGCAAAAGAGCTTTTTGGGGGAGCGCTTCCCAGATTTTCAAGGTACGCAAGAAAGGTATGGGAGATAACTGAAACCGATGATGAAAAGGTAGCTCTACTGGGAATAGAAAAGACAGTGGATTTCTTTAGGTCCATAGGTATGCCCGTATCTTTAAAAGATCTTGGTATTAACCCTTCTGACAAGGATTTAAGGCTTCTTTCCTTGGATGCTACGATGCAGGATACCGTTAAATTATCAAGAATCAGACCTCTTGATGCTGCAGGCGCTTATAAGATTTACAGAGCAGCTTTAAACTGACAAAAAACCGGCGGCCGGTTTTTCTATAGAAGATTTGAAATATGAGTGGTGAGAATAATAAAAAAACAAAGGTACTTATAATCGGCGGGGGTGTCGCCGGTTTAAGCGCCGGAATATTTGCTCTAAGAGCAGGCTTTGAGCCCGTAATCTACGAAAAGAACGCTACATACGGCGGAAGCTGCAGCGGCTGGTATAGGGACGGATACGCTATAGACAACTGCCTTCACTGGCTTACCGGTACGCAAAAGGGAACTTTAACCAACGATCTTTGGAGAGAGCTCGGTGTTATTACGGATGATACCAAGATCATAAAAAGAGATTATTTTTGGGCTTCGGAATATTACGGAGAGACTGTGCATCTTTGGCCCGATCCCGAAAAGACAAGAGAAGAGATGCTTCGGATTGCACCCAAAGATGCCGAGGAGATCAATTCTTTTATTGATTTTGCAAAAATAGCAAATGACACAGTAAGCTTTCCGAAAAATGGTCCCAAAGAGATTGCGGAAAGCATCAGCGAAATGACAAAGGTTATTCCTCCGAAGGAATTCCTTATAAAGTCCATGCGTTATATGGGCCTTAGAAATACCGACTGGGCTAAGAGATTTAAAAGCCCGCTTCTTCAAAAACTTATTCTTGATTTTTGCCCTAAGGAATATGAATCTTACTGGCTTATTTTAGCTTACAGTTTCTATATCGCCGGAAACGGAGACCTTATCGAAGGCGGTTCTATCGGCCTTGCAAAAAGCCTTTACGATACATATATAAAAGAAGGCGGAAAAATCTGTTTAAATACGCCCGTCAAAAAGATAAAGCTAGACCGCAAGGAATATGTCAGCTCCATTGCGGATGAAATCGGAAATATAATAAAGCAGATAACTGTTCATAAAGCCAAGGGAATAGTCCTTGAAAATGACGAATTTGTAGGCAGTGATTATGTTTTGATAGCCTGCGATATAAACTATGCTTTTAATAATTTGATAAGTAAAAAGTATGCCCCTCTTTCTTTAAAAGAGATATATAAAGACAGGCTTAAATATACTTTCTACAGCGCTTTTCAGGTGGCTTTTGCAGTGGACGGTCTCTTTGAAGAAGTTCCCGATTCCCTTTCTTTTCCCTGCGCCGATATAGAGGCGGGATTTGAAAAGTACAACCGAATCGGCGTTAAAAACTACCGTAAATACGGGGAATATATTGCGCCTGAGGGAAAAACCGTTATACAGGTTTCTTTGGATCAGTATGAAAAGGACTGCAAATACTGGAAAAAGCTCTACGAATCCGGAAAAGACAAATACGATCTTCAAAAATACAATATCGCAAGAGCGATTCAAAACGAAATTGAAAAGAAGTTCCCGGCGTATGAAGGCAAGCTAAGAATACTTGACGTTTGGACGCCATATTCATACCTCCGAAGAAACAATGACACCAACGGTTCTTTTATGAGGTTTATAACAACAGCTCTTAGCGTTAACGCGTTTTTACCTCAGGATATAAAAGGCCTTGGAAATGTATTTTTAGCCGGCCATTATATCAAATATCCCGGTGGGCTTCCCACGGCTGCTCAAACGGGAAAAGACGCTATAGAGCTTATAAAGGCTACGGAAAACAGAAAAGAAAACTTTAAATCCACCATAAAAAAGATAGAGGATGAGATAACAAACGTAAGTAACGAACTTGTAAATATGGTTTAAAGGAAAGACAATGCCTACTTGGAAATCCAGAGGCCTCAGAGGATCTACTCTTGAGGATATGATAAATAAAACAAATGAAAAATATTTAGAGAACGGTCTTGCGCTTATTCAAAAGATCCCGACTCCCATTACGCCGATCACCATTGATAAAGAGACAAGGCATATAACCCTTGCTTATTTTGATCAAAAGAGTACTGTTGACTATATCGGCGCGGTGCAGGGGATTCCTGTTTGCTTTGACGCCAAGGAATGCGCTACGGATACCTTCGCACTTCAAAATATCCATGAACATCAGGTACAGTTTATGATCGATTTTGAAAAGCAGGGCGGTATCGCGTTTTTCCTTATATATTTTACAGGGCGAGACGAGCTTTACTACCTTCCTTTGGATATGCTCAGATTCTTTTGGGACAGAGCAAAAGAGGGGGGCAGAAAAAGCTTCAGACATGATGAACTTAATCCCGACTATATTATCCCTAAGTCAGCGGGAGTGCTTGTACCATATCTCGATAAATTACAGCAGGATCTAAACGACAGAGATTGATAAGGCTTAGCCAATTAAGTATTTGAGATTATTTATTAATATATTGATAAAAAGTTGACAAATAAGAGAAATATAAGTATACTGTCATTAATTTAGTTATTTACCATATTACCACGCTACTACGCTAAAGCGTTTAAACGGAGATGTTTATGAATAATAAATTATTGCATACCCCCGAAGGTGTAAGGGACATATACGGAAGAGAGTACGATAACAAAGCTTATCTCGAAGAGCAGCTTTCAAAGATTATCGATTCTTTCGGATACAGAAAGGTTCAGACCCCTACCTTTGAATTCTTTGATGTTTTTTCAAAGGAAGTCGGAACCATTCCCAGCAATGAACTTTACAAATTCTTCGACAAGGAAAACAATACTCTTGTTTTAAGACCGGACTTTACCCCTTCGATAGCCAGATGCGCGGCAAAGTATTTTTGTGACAGCAATGAACCTTTAAGACTTTCTTATTTGGGAAGTGCCTTTACTAGAACGGATTCTCTTCAGGGAAAGCTGGAAGAATCCACCCAGCTTGGAGCCGAGTTTATCGGAGATGATTCGGTTTTCGCAGACGGAGAGGTTATCGCTCTTTCGATCAATTGCTTAAAAGAAGCGGGATTAAAGGATTTCAGAGTATCAGTTGGTCATATCGGATATTTCAAAGGACTTTGCGAAGAAGCGGGAATTGACGACGAAACCGAGCTTGAACTTAGAAAGCTGATCTCAGGAAAGAACTATTTCGCGGCGCAGGAGCTTATCGAAGAAAAGGAGATTGCTTCTCCCTACAAGGAAAAGCTTCTTGGTATTGCAGATTCCTTTAATGATCTGGATTCCCTTCAGGCAGCCGGAGAAAACGTAGGTAGCGAAAGATCTGTGAAAGCTCTTGAAAGGCTTGAGCAGTTATACAAAGTCCTTTGCAGCTACGGAGTCGAGAAATATGTTTCTTTCGACCTCGGTATGCTTAGCAAGTACAATTATTATACCGGCGTAATCTTCAGAGTTTATACTTACGGTTTAGGACGCGCCATCGTTAAAGGCGGAAGATACGATAATCTCTTAATGCATTTTGGAAAGAACGCTCCCGCAATCGGATTCGGACTTCAGATTGATGATATTCTGGAAGCTTTATCAAGCCAGAATATCGCCCTTCCTCTTAAAGAGGAGCCTACATATATTATTTACAATCCGGATGATCTTGAGGAGTTTTCAAAAGCTCTTAAAAAGGCAGAGGAGCTTAGAAGTCTGGGTAAAAGCGTAATACTTAATTCCAAAACAAATCCTTGATAGGGAGATCAATATGAGCAACGACAGATATCTTACATTTGCCCTTGGAAAAGGGCGACTTGCAAATAAAACAATGGATCTTTTAGAGCAGATAGGTATAAGCTGCGAAGAGATGAAGGACAAGGATTCGCGAAAGCTTATCTTTGTAAATGAAGAGCTCAAGCTTAAGTTCTTTTTATCAAAGGGTCCCGATGTTCCTACTTACGTTGAGTATGGCGCTGCCGATATCGGTGTTGTGGGAAGGGATACGATCCTTGAAGAGAACAGAAATGTATATGAGGTTTTAGATCTTGGCTTCGGTAAATGCAGGATGTGCGTATGCGGCCCTGCAAGCGCGGCAGATCTTCTTTTGCACCATGAGCGCATCAGAGTTGCCAGCAAGTATCCTAGAATCGCGAGAGAGTATTTCTACGAGAAGAAGCACCAGACCGTTGATATCATTAAGCTTAACGGCTCTGTAGAACTGGGTCCTATCGTAAATCTAACCGATGTCATTGTTGATATCGTTGAGACGGGTTCCACACTTCGCGAAAACGGGCTTACCGTTCTCGAGGAAATATGTCCTTTATCCGCAAGGATGATTGTTAATCCGGTATCTATGCAGATGGAGAGCGAGCGCATCCGGGATATCGTTTCTAAACTTAGAAAACTTGTGTAAAGATATTAGATGCTTAATTATGGTTTAAAGCAAAAAGTATAGTGCGCTCACCCCGGGTCTTCGCGCCGGCGTAAAATTTGTCTTTATAAAGTACAAAATCGCCCGGCTTTAACTAAGTCACGCAACTTGTTGCGTGATTGTGAGTAAGGCTACAACTCGGATTTTAGGGCGAGCGCGACGCTCGCCTCATCATGGCGAGCTGCTCGAACAATTACGCCGGGACCGATTTATATAAAGACATTTTACTTGCGCTCCCGACAGGGGTCGCACACCATATCTTTTTCCTTTAATCCATAGACTAAGAAATCTTAATATGAAAAAAGAATACATTGTAATACCAATAAAGTATAAAAAATGATAATAAGCGGAGATAGACGATTATGAAGAAAATCAAGCTTACAAATGAATCAAAGAATCAGATACTGGAGAATCTTCTTAAGAGAAGTCCCGGTCAGTATACGGAATACGAGGCTACAGTTAATGATATAATTAATAACGTCAGAAATAACAAGAACAAAGCACTCTTCGAGTATACTGAAAAGTTTGACGGATATAAGCTTACTGAGGAGAATATTCTTGTTACAAGAAAAGAGATTGAGGAAGCTTACAAGGCTCTTGATCCCGAGCTTATCGATGTATTAAAAGAGGCGGCTGAGAATATCAGGAATTTCCACGCTAAGCAGCTTCGCAATTCCTGGTTTGACGCAAAAGAGGACGGAACGATCCTTGGTATGAAGATTACTGCGATTGACAGAGCGGGCGTTTACGTTCCCGGCGGAAAAGCTGCTTATCCTTCAAGCGTTCTTATGAATGTTATCCCTGCCAAGGTTGCAGGAGTACGCGATATTATTATGACAACGCCTCCCGGAAAGACGGGCGTCATCAATCCCGGAACGCTTGTTGCCGCAGATATCGCAGGCGTTGACAGAATCTACAAAGCAGGCGGAGCTCAGGCTATCGCAGCTATGGCTTTCGGTACCGAGTCTATCCCCAAGGTTGATAAGATTACAGGTCCCGGAAATATCTTCGTTGCCCTTGCTAAAAAGGCTGTTTACGGACATGTAAGTATCGACTCCATCGCGGGTCCTTCGGAAGTTATGGTTCTTGCCGACGAAACGGCTAATGCTCACTACGTTGCGGCAGACCTTTTAAGCCAGGCTGAGCATGACGAGCTGGCAAGCGCAATACTCGTTACAACCTCCGAAAAACTTGCGGATGATGTAAACGAAGAAATCGAAAGCTACTTAAAGAAGCTTGAAAGAGCCGATATTATAAGAAAATCTCTTGATAATTACGGATATATACTTCTTGCAGAGGATTTAAAGGACGGCATCGATGCAGTAAATGAGATTGCTTCAGAACACCTGGAAATTTTAACCGCAAATCCTTTTGATACGATGACAAGGGTAAGAAATGCGGGAGCTATATTCCTCGGAGAGTATTCTTCGGAGCCTCTCGGAGACTACTTCGCAGGTCCCAACCACATTCTTCCCACCAACGGAACGGCAAAGTTTTTCTCGCCTGTTAACGTTGATGACTTTATCAAAAAGACGAGCATCATTTCATACTCAAAAGAGGCTCTTGAAAAAGTACACAAGCAGATTGAACTTTTTGCAAGAAGCGAGGGCTTAACCGCACACGAAAACAGTATCAAAGTCAGATTTGAATAAAGGGGTTAATATGAGAGAATCAAAGATCAGCCGTAAGACAAAAGAAACCGATATTGAGCTTTCTCTTAATATAGACGGAAGCGGAAAAAACAGCATTGATACCGGAATTGGCTTTTTTGATCATATGCTTGAAGGCTTTTCCAAACACGGATTTTTTGACCTTGATGTAAAGATAAAAGGGGATTTAAGAGTTGACGGTCACCACAGCGTTGAAGACTGCGGAATTGTTCTCGGAAACGCCATAAAAGAGGCTGTCGGAGACAAGGCCGGTATCAACAGATACGGTTACTTTGTTCTTCCTATGGATGAGGTGCTTGTTCTTTGCGCCGTGGATCTTTGCGGCAGACCTTATCTTAACTTTGATTATGAGTTTAAGGCTCCTATGGTAGGAGATTTTGACACTGAGCTTGTTCACGAGTTCTTTTATGCAGTTTCCTACAGCGCGGGTATGAATCTCCACATCAAGGTTCTTGACGGAGGTAATGCACACCACGTAATAGAGGCCATGTTTAAAGCCTTCGCAAAAGCCCTTGATAATGCTACCCAAAAAGACACAAGACTTTCCGGAGTCCTCTCAACCAAGGGAGTTATATAGGTCTTGAAAAAGGAAAGTTTCTCTTATATACTTAAATTGATCGGAGTTTATTATGTTTATTAAAAAATTTGTGCCCTGCATTTATTTATATCAGACACATGCGGTAAGAGGCCTTGATGATGTTTCGATAGTTGAAACCGATCCTTTAAGACTTGTTTCCAAATATGTTGAGAACAATGCGGATGAGATCATCGTTTTTGATATGTCGGATAATGATGAATCTCACGAAGAAGCTCTCGATATCATCAAAGAGATCTGCAAAGAGTCTGAGATTGACGTTTCCTGCGGCGGAAATATAAAGCGTATGGAGGATGTTAAGAAAATCCTTTACGCCGGATGCGCAAGAGCGATTCTTGATTACGATAAGCAGTCCAATATTGATATAACGGAAGAAGTTTCTTTAAAGTTTGGTAAAGACAAGATTCTTGCCTGCTTTTCAGATCCATCGGTTATTGAGGAGAATATCGATCTTGTTGATAAGTATATATCTTCACTTATCCTTTTGAATCCTCATATTATCCATGAAACCATTGCCGTTACGTCACTTCCTTTTATCGTTTCGATAAATCAGGTTGCTTTGAATAAGCTCTTGGAAATCTTTGCATATCCATCGGTTTGCGGCGTAACGGGAAATACTATAAACGATAATGCCGCTGAGATTCAGGATCTTAAGAATCTC
>JAFPRD010000254.1:0-13154 GCA_017401005.1 Lachnospiraceae bacterium | reverse complement strand
GTAGTCCGCAAGTTTTTCAAGCATATCTTCCGTCTTACCGGTTTCCTCTCCGATCTTTACCATATTGTAAACCATCGGCGGGAAGATTCCGGCTTCTTCAAGAGGTCTTGAAAGGGGCTGACCTATCATTATCTCATCTTTTGCGTTGTACATAGCCTCTTTGAAATAGACATTGTCCATAACGTTTCCGGCTATTTCTACCGCTTCAACAAGAGGAATGCCCGCTCCAACAAGAGTTGAGAGGGTACGAGCCATCTGCGCCGAAGCGTTCTTAACGACGAGGTTCTTGATAGCGGGGATTGATATCGCGATCTTACCGGTTACATGTTTACCTGTATCAGTCTTGTTGAAGATGATAAGTCCTACAACAATGGCGATGATTAAGGGTACTACGATATACCATTGGTGAATCAAAAAGTCGCTGACCGCCTGTACTCCCTTTGTAATAGCAGGAAGGTCGGTCTCGAGATCCTTAAACATCTCGCTGTAAGAAGGAATAACCTTAACCAGCATTACGATTACTACCGCCAGCATAACGATAAGTACGATTATGGGGTACATCATCGCTTTCTTTATAGTAGCCTTAGTCTTGTTGGACTTTTCAAGCTGAAGGGCGATTCGATCCATCGCAACGTCAAGGGATCCGGAAGCCTCTCCTGCCGCGGTCATATTGACCATAATAGGCGGGAAGATCTTGGAATGTTCCTTGAAGGCCATAGAAAGGGCTTCACCTTTTTCAACGGCGATCCTTACTTCGTCGCAGGCTTTTCTGAGCTTTTTATTCTCGGTAGCCTCTGTAAGCATCTTAAGGGCGTCGATCATAGAAACGCCGGCTCTGAACATCGCCACAAACTGTCTGCAAAATACAGACAGGTCTCTAACCGTCGGTTTCCCTCCGATATCGATGTTAAGGTCTTTGTTGAGTATGCCCTGGGATTTGATAGAGATAGGTGTGATGTTCTGACGTTTAAGTTCAGCCTTAACCCCCTCTTCGTTTTCGGCTTCGACCGAGCCTTTTACTATTTTACCAAGACTGTCTATTGCTTCGTACGCGTAGCTGGCCACTTCGCAAGTCCTCCGCTCGTAAGTATATTGTGTATTGTTAAAATATACACAATTCTTGAATAAATACATTATAGCATAGTGAATTATTAAAAAAAAATAAATTTCGCCGAAATTCGTCCCTATTTTTAGCCAATCGTCACAAAAAATGTTTTTTTTACCATTTTCCTTAGGCAAGTTGCGAAGATTCTACCTCTTCCCCGCATGCTTCCCCAATCCGCCACGAGCATGCGGACCCCAGTTTTCCCTTCCCCCACATGCCTAGCGTAAGCCAAGGCGGCATGAATTTGCGGCTTTTCGTTATCGACGCATGCCTCCAGCCACCTTTCAAAGCATGTGGAGCTTCACAAACTTCCTTTCCGCATGCTCACCTCTCCCAGCACTAGCATGCATATCTCCACTTTTCCCTCCCCCGCATGCTTCCCGAAACCGCCGCGAGCATGCGGACTCCAGTTTTTCCTTCCCCCACATGCCTAGCGTAAGCCAAGGCGGCATGAATTTGCAGCTTTTCGCTATCGGCGCATGCATCCATCCACCTTTCAAAGCATGCGGAGCTTCACAAACCTCCCTTCCGCATGCTTCCCACGTTTCCCCTCGCAAAAAGACCGCCTTGCGGCGGTCTTGAAAAGTTTTTTCTTACGAATCAAACGAAATCCTGCACATCTCGGAGTAGCTTGTGGTTCCGTCAAGTACATACTCGGAGCCGGACATATGGAGCGTACGCATTCCGTCTTTGAGAGCCTGCTTCTTGATAGCGGCGGCGCCTTCTTTATGCGCGATAACCTGCTTGAGCTCGTCGGTAACGACCATGATCTCGTATACACCGATTCGACCCTTATATCCGGTATTGTCACATTTATTGCATCCGCAAGGCTCGTAGATAGTAACGCTCTCCTTGGGATCAACGCCCATATACTCCTTCTCTTCCACAGAAGCCTCCTTGGGTTTGCGGCAGTAAGGGCAAAGCCTGCGGACAAGTCGCTGGGCGATAACGCCGATAACGGAGTCCGCGATAAGGTACGACTCGATACCCATATCCTCAAGACGGGTAATTGTACTTGCGGAGGAGTTTGTATGAAGGGTGGATACAACAAGGTGTCCGGTAATTGAAGCCTGTACCGCGATACGGGCTGTCTCCTCGTCTCGAATCTCACCGATCATAATGATATCGGGGTCCTGACGGAGGATTGAACGGAGCGCCGAAGCGAAGGTAAGATTTGCCTTCGGGTTAACGTGTACCTGGTTGATACCGTCGATATTTGCCTCGACGGGGTCTTCGACCGTGATAATATTAACATCCTCTTTATTGAGCTCTGAAAGCGCGGTATAAAGAGTAGTCGACTTACCGGATCCTGTAGGACCGGTAACAAGAAGTATTCCGTTGGGGTGGGACAAAATATAGTCGAACTGTTTAAGTTCGTAGGGCTTAAGTCCAAGCTGACTCTTCTCTCTTGTAAGAGCCATCTTGGCGGTAAGTCTCATAACGACCTTCTCGCCGTAAACCGTGGGAAGGATTGATACACGGATATCGTACTCGACTCTGTCAACGACCTGAGTAATACGACCGTCCTGAGGCTTACGCTTCTCGGAAATATCCATACCGCCGATGATCTTGATACGGGCGATAATAGCGGACAAAACGTTAATATTGTAGGAACCTCTCTCGTAGAGGGCACCGTCGATACGGTATCTGACGCGGATACGATTCTCCATGGGTTCTACGTGAATATCGGAAGCTCTCTGACGAACCGCATTATCGATCATATCCTTTACCATGATAACGATGGGCGAATTGTTGATCTCGTCCTGCGCTTCGGCGTCATCCTGCTCTCCGAGGTTTTTCTCTTTCGCGTACGCATCAAGAGCGTCGGCAACCTCACCCTGTCCGTAGAATCTGTCGATTGCGAGCATAACGCTTCGCTCGGTAGCTACGCAAGGATCAACATTAAAGCCGGTGACGATCGATACGTCGTCTTGCGCGTTAATATCAAGAGGGTCAACCATCGCAAGCTTGATAGCGCTGGTATTTTCATCAAGAGCAAAGGGGAAGCATTTGTTTTTCTTAAGGATATCGGGCTTAACGAGCTTAGTTACATTTTGATCGATCTGAATTGCCTGAAGGTCGACCATCTCGTAGCCCAGCTGGTTTGAAAGCGCCTGTGCAAGCTTATCATCGGTAATAACATTGTTCTCAACGAGGAATTCACCGAGCTTTTTGCCGGTACCGCGCTGTTTTTCGAGAGCGTCTTCGAGCTGCTCCTGAGTAAGCGCCTCTGCCTGAACAAGTAAATCACCGATCCTGATTTTCTTACGACGATAATCCATTCTTCCTTCTACCCCTTGGTTATTTATATATTTTGAAAAGATTCCTTCCTTTTCTTAAAAACCCATTAAAGCAAAATAGAGCCTGAAAAATAATTCCAAGCCCTATAATTATAGCATATATATTTATTTAGTTAAATCTTTTTTTCTTATACAGGATAAGTACAAAGCCACCGATAAGAAGCGCTGCCGCGGGAGCTATCCTGAATCTCTTTAAAAACAGCCAGTTTTTGAAGCTCTCCTTTGCCGAAAGCTCCCCTGCCGGCGGAGCGGCGTGAGCCTCCAAAACATTTTCCGCGGTCAGGATATCACCATCGGATAAGCTGTCCGCCTTCTCAAATATCGCAAAGGGCGATAAATGATAAGTATCAAATCTAACATAAGTCTTATCGCCTGATTCGACGATATCCGGAGAAAGCTCCTCGAGCTGTCCGTTTCTGTCTATTGTAAGGACGGTAAGCGCTTTGTCTTTTGAAAGCTTTTCGGGTCTCGGGATAGCTACCGTTAAAGCGGTATGTCCAAGCTTCGTAATAGAGATTCCGCTCTTGTCCGTAAGCTCGATGTCGTAGTAAGCGCCGCCCGTAAACTGTCTGTCAGACAAAAATGCCTTTGCTCTGTCTATGGCAATAGCAATCTGTAAGCTGCCGCCATCCGTCTCTCCTATCTCTTTTATATTAAGATAGTAGGGACTCTTTGCTCCTTCAAGGGAGCCTACCGCGCCTTCAACTCCGCTTACGTTTACCCCCACCTCCCCGCTGCTTTCGGATACAACCGAAAGATCCGTCTTGTAGGCATTAAGTCTGAAGTCCTCGTTTGAAAGCCTCTCGGCAGTATTTTCATGAGTAACCGTCGGAGATGTATTGCCGCTGTAACCAAGGGTGCAGTCAGAATCAAAAGCATTGATTCCGATAGAGCTAAAACTCTCAGGCAAAGTAGCCGTAGATACAGCCGTATCGTAGAAAGCTCTGTCAAGAACGCTCTCTAAAGCAGTCGCCTCAAGATTAACCGTTGACAGATTCTTGCATCCGCAAAAGGCTTCCTCTCCTACGCTTACAAGGCTACCAGGGAAAGTAACGCTTTTAACAGAAGTATTATCCTTAAAGGCCTGAGCCGCGATAATTTTTACGCCATCAGGGATTACGACTTCCTCATCGCTTCCCTTATAGGCCAAAAGGGCGGGGCCGCTTATTAAAAAGTCCCCTTCTAAAGCTCCGCTCATAAAGGCCGCATAGTAAGCGGAATAATCAAAAGCCTTAGGTTCGATCTTTTTTATACTCTCGGGGATAGTTACATATCCTAAATTGTCGCAGTGGTAAAAAGCGCCGTAACCGATGGTTTCAAGTCCTTCGGGAAGGACGATTGAGTTAAGACTGCTTCTTGCGTAGGAGAACTGTCCGATTTCCTTTATAGTAGAAGGTAATGTTACGTAGCCGAGCTTTCCGTCGAGGTAGTATGCCTGGTCGGCAACGATGCTGTTGTCAACTATCGTATACTTGGGAAGAAGTCCACTCGTCGCCATATCGGCGTTTTCGTCCATACCTGTTCCGGAGCCTGTGCCGTCTGTAGATCCATCGGAATTGTCAACCGCTCCTCCCTGGTTTCCAAAATAAACCGTAGGGCTTGAGCCGTTCATAAACATCACAGCTTTATTTCCGACGATGTGTACGCTGGCAAGCTCTGTTCCTGTTTCATTGGTAATTATAGTAGATTCTCCGGTTCCGGTTCCGTCGGGATTGGTAGCGGGCTTTCCGTTACTAATGCCCTCAGAGCCACCATTTCCGTCGCCGTTTCCGCCGCTAGAGTCCCCCAAGCCGTTTCCATCTCCGCTTCCCGATCCGTTTCCGTCCGTATTTCCATCAGGATTGTAATTTGCAACATCCTCATACTCGGGGAATTCTTTTTGTCTTTCGTAAAACTTCTCAGCGTACTTCCAAGGGTAAGACCCTTCCATCGCGTGAATTACAAGCTTATAGCATCCGTCGAATGCAGTCTCATGGATATCCATTGTCTCGATGGGGATTGTGATATCCGTAAGATTGTAATCGTCCTCAAAGGCATAAATTCCGATGCGCTTAATATTTGAAGGAATATTGGCGCTGGATAAGCTCTTGCAGTTTGCAAAAGCAAAATCTCCAATCTCACTAAGCCCGGTACCGATGGAAACCATCGACAGCGAGCTACAGTTCCAAAAAGCGTAGGGTTCTATACTTTTTACAGTATTAGGGATGACAACGGATGTGATCTTGGTATTGCCCTTGAAAGCATCCGTGCCAATGGTTATAACATTAGAGGGTATGATGACACTCGATGAAGTGCCGTTGTATTTTGTTAAAACGCCGTCCTTATCGACGACAAACTCGGTGACGGTCTGCGTCGTAGATGCAGCCTCCGCCCCAAAAGCCGGAAGCTGCATGGTTACTACTGACAATATAAGCAGCAGCGCGCCGAGCAGCTTTCGTATTTTTTTCATATTACTCACAGCCTCTTGTTTAACAATGCCTCCCAAAAAGAGAGGCATTGCTTAACACAATTATTTTGCTATTACTTTCTTGCGTCTCTTGTCGTTCCAAACGAAGAAGAATACGCCGATTGCCGCAAGTCCGGTTGCAAGGAACCACTTGGGCTTAATTCCGTCTCCCGTCTTAGGGGTCTGGTCGGAAGGTCCGTTCGAATTGTCTCCCGCCAGGCTTATCTGCTCGGTATTAACGTAGATAACGTAAGGCGAGAAGTGGGTACAGGTAAAGGTTACACAGTCCACACCGTTGATGGTTGTAAACTTGGGGCTTAATATATCAAGCTGGTTATTTACAACCGCCGCTACCTTATTGTTTCCTCCGTAAGGGATAAGAGAATCAGGTAAAGGAAGCGTTATCGTTACGGTAAGTCCTGTTGTGTCTGTAATCTTCTTGTCTCCCGAAGCGTCGTAGAGCGAGATATCCATCGGGAAGTACATGATCTTGTTAACATCTCCGAACTGCGCCTGAAGAGCCTTAAGTACTGCTTCGCTTGCGGCGCTCTGCTCTGTGATCTTGATCGTAAAGTTGTCGGATGATCCGTTTACAACCGCCGATACAACTCCGGTATTTGAAAGTCCGTTCTTCTCGATTACAACGGTTGTTCCGCTGCTGGTCTTTGAAGGTGTAGGAGTTGTTCCGGTGCCTGACCCGCTTCCACTTCCACTTCCGCTGCTTCCGCCACTGCTTGTCTTGGTAACATAGTTAGCGGTTACAGTTACGTTTTCGGAAGGCATCGTAATTACTGTTGCTGAAAGTCCCTTGGAAGCTATAGGCGTATTATCGGGTGAAATCGTCCAGCTTCCGAACATCTTTCCGCTCTCGGGCTCGTTGGCTACGATTATAGCCTGAGTTCCGGCAGGGTATGAACCTGATCCGGATCCGTTGACAACGGTTAATGTGTAGTAAGGTCCTACAGTTCCTGTTCCGCCGGGTGTGTAATTAGGTCCGGCTACCATGGTAAATCTTGTATCTTTGGTAATCTCGGTCGCTGTAGGATCGGGGCTCCATACACACTGGGTGTAACCCGCAGGCATCATAAGGTTAGGCGCATTAGCTCCGGCCTCAATAGAAAGCTGCTGATAAAGAGTAACACCATCTGTGTAGTAGTAGGAAGCCGTATACTTTCCAACAAGATCTGTACCCTCGGAAGCTACAAGGATGAAGTTGTGGTTTGCATCCATAGTGGTTTCTGAAGGCTTAGGTGACCATTCATATCCGGTAGTATATCCTGCGGGCTTAACAACATCGTAAGCTTTATCACCCTTGGTTATCGCAATCTTAGAGTAGAGGTCTACTCCGTTGGGCATATAGTAGTAAGCCCAGAAAGCATCTCCTCTTGCAACGGCTTCTTCCTGTTCCTGAGAAGTACTTCCGCCGTTACCTCCGCTTCCGTTTCCACCGCTTCCGCTGCCTGACGAGAAGGTACCTGTCACATAGATATCTCTTGTAACATTGGTAAGGTCTGAACCTGTAGGAGAAATACTTGCCTTGCTCCAGCCGTTAAAGGTATATCCGGTAACGTAAGGTGAAGCTGTGGTATTAACATCGCTTGTAACATCAGTTCCCTTTGCTACATCCTTGATGGTCTTATAAATTACCGTCTGAGCAGTTGTAGGATCAAGGTACTGAAGGTAAACATTGAAAGGTCCGTTTGCCAGCGAGTAGCTGGGGTTAAAGGTAACGTCTCTTGTAATAGGGCTTTCGGTTGTAATTTCACCGTCTGCAAGCCATCCTGCATGGCTCATAAGCACTCCGCCGACTTCAACATCGGGAAGCTTAAGGTTTTCCACATCAACGTTGTTTTCGGCAAGAGTCTCTCCGGACTCGATATTGTAGGTCTTGTAAACAGCGCCCTGGTAATCCTTAAAGGTTACGGTATAAACCGTAGCGGTAGGTGTTACGTAGTTTGCGGTAAATACTGTGTCTGCGTAAACCTCATCAAGAGTTGACTCGTTACTTGAATACCATGTGTCAAATACAAATCCCTCTTTTCCTGCGGAAGTAGGGATGTAATAGGGATCAACCGCCTCACCGTTGGCAACGGAAAGAGTTGCTACGGTAACATTCGTTGAAGTTGCCGCATCCCAGTCTCTGAAGGTTACGGTCCAGTAAGTAACTTCCTTGGTAGTCTCTACGTTGAAGTTATACATAGTAGCATATCTGTAGAGAGTAGTTCCTTCAGGAGCGTAGATTGTAACATTGCTATTGTTGCCGGTATTTGTATTGTTGGTAACGGCATCTCCGTTAGCATTCTGGGCAACAGCTGCGCTTCCGGAAGGAGTAAGGATTCCGTCGGTAGCTACAGGGCTGATAAGTGAAATGTTGCTTTCACCGGTAATCTCTTCTACATTACTTCCTTCAAAAGCGTAATCGTTGATGACAACGCCGGCTGCAGTCTGTGCCGAAGGAAGGATTACTTCGCGAAGGCTTGTGGTATCCGCAAAAGCATGTGTAGGGATCTCTGTGATCTTACTTCCAAGGAGGCTGATGGACTTAACGTTTGTGCCCATAAACGCCTCTTTGCTCATTCCCGTACAGGTGGAAACCTCATCGGAAGAAACCTTCTTTGTTCTTCCCTCTAAGAGCTCTACGATATTTCTCTTAACTCCCTCATTCATCTCGTAAACGATGGAATCGTCGCAGGAGTAGCTTGTTCCGTTTCCGAAGCTGACGGTGTTTAACTTCTCGCATCCGCCCCAAGGTCTGATTCCGAGACTTGAAACATTCTCAGCAAAGCTTACGGTTGTAAGAGCCGCGTCATCGAGGAATGCGTGGTCTCCGATAGAACCAATGGTGTTGGTCGCAGAGAAGCTTGTAAGCGCTATATCTTTAGCGAATGCCTCTTCTCCGATAGAGCCTACTGTTCCGGCAAACTCTGCGGTTTCAAGAGCGGCATCATTATAGAATGCTCTCTTTCCTACCGTATCAATAGGGCAGTTGACAATAAGGGTTTTAACCGCTGCATTGTCCGCAAATGCGTAAGTATCAATAATCTTTGTATCAGGAGCTCCTGTTTTTCCGGAAAGAATTATACTTCCAAGCTTAGGGCATCCGTAGAAGTCTGACTTGGTAATAGCCTCAGCCTTATCTGCATCAGCAAGAGTTCCGTCAGTCTGAAGGGTTCCGCCAAACTCGATATGGTTTATTCCCTCAAGGACAAGGTCCATTGTCGTAACAGTAGAGGGCGCTGTCAATGATGCAAACAAGCCATCCTTAATAGCATCAATTCCGGTAGGAACTGTAAGCTGTTTTGCTGAATCGGTAAATACCTGTGCGTCCTCTGTAAGAGGCTTTCCGTCAGCCTTGTCTGTGATAGCTTTAGAAGCTGCAGCCTGATATTCGGCTGTCAGATAATCCTTTGTCGCATATGTTCCAAGAGTAGCGGCAGTAGGGAAATCGATCAGCTCGCTGTAACCCTCGTGAGTTACGGAGTCGGTCATATTGTACTTAACCGTAAGCATTGTGGGCCAGCCGCTGTAGTATGTGATAAATGAGGTGTTCTGACTTCCGTTGTTGTATCTTCCGTCATAGCTCATCGCATACTGATAAGGGGTTGCATCCACACTGATGCTTCCGACAAATCCAAGCTGAACTGTAGGCTGGTTATTGGAATCAGTCATATCTGAGCTTGAATGTAATTCAATGGTCTTTCCATTAGTATCAAGTCCCGAATATGCACCGCATGAAGACTGGTGAGTAGATACATTCTGAGTCTGGAATGCATTAGCTCCGATTTCAACGGTATCGGTATTGAAGAATACATATTTAAGGTTATGGCATCCCATGAATGCTCCGGCGCCGATTCTGCTGATGGTGGAAGCAATGGTTACCTCGGTAAGGGAACACTGATCCTGGAATGCATAGTCTCCTATCTGTTCGATATGATAGGGACCGATGTACTCGGGAAATGTAAGGCTTGTTGCCTGACCGTTAAACTTTGTATCTGTGAGTACATTGTTTGAGTCTACCTGATAGGTAACGGTAGGAACAGGTGAAGCTCCTGCCTTACCGGCTTCCTTCTTGGTAAGCTCGTATACATCCTGTCCGGGATACTTGTAAGAAACCTCGTTGTCGGTACAGGTCTTGTGAAGGATTCCGGAGCTGGGTGACTCGATATAAAACTTGTCCTTGATATCGCTTCCGTCGTTTTGGTCGAGTTTAAACTCTTCCCATCCGTAGTCGCAGATATTGGGGCAAACATCAATATTAAAGTTAGAGTTGAGCGCTGTAATCTTTTCAAGGGACTTACATCCTTCGAAAGAAGCAACGATCATGGTCTGTGAAAATCCCTGAGGGAAGTCAAGCTGCTTTAACGCCTGGCAATCGACAAAGGCAAGTACACCGATATTTGTTAAGGATCCGTTGTACTCTCCAGTTGCGCCGAGATCAATGCTTTGGATCTTCCAGCATCCCTTGAATGCACCGTCACCAATGGTTGTAACTGATGTAGGAAGGGTGAATGTCTGGAGCGCCTGGCAGTTCTTAAAGCAGTATGCACCGATGGTTATAAGGTTACATGCAAGAGGAATATTAACATCCCTCATGTTTCGACAGTTGTCAAATGCATGGTTTCCGAGGGTATTAAGACCGTTTCCGGTAGTAATACTGCTCATATTGGTGCAACCGTAGAAAGCGTAATCACCGATACCGGAAAGGTTTCCTCCGATATTAAGAGTGGTGATGTATGAGTTATTTGCAAAGATACCCTTTGTGGTACCGTTAGTCTCGTTAATATTTCCGGCAATCTTCCATCCGTTGCTGTTGTCGGCTTCGATGTACTGCTTACCGATTGCGGTAACCATAGCTCCGGAAATACGTCCGTATGACTCGTCGTTTACGTCAGCAATCTGGGGTATAAGATTGGGAGTTGTAGCGGTATCGTAGTGTGCACCGCTCTTGGGGGTACCCGTGGGCTTGTAGTTTTCAGTCTCGTAGTAG
This sequence comes from Lachnospiraceae bacterium, assembly GCA_017401005.1. Lineage (GTDB taxonomy): Bacteria > Bacillota > Clostridia > Lachnospirales > Lachnospiraceae > AC2028. Next base: position 2,316 of record JAFPRD010000254.1, on the reverse strand, counting down.
TAAAGGTTCTTGTCCTTCCAGGTTGAGTAAGTAGCGTAATAGCAGGGAAGGAAGTTATGGTACTGATCTACATAGATAACTTCTTTTTTCCAGTTACCGGTAGGATTATCCGTTGCATGATACTCAGTTCCGTTGGTAACCGTATCTTCAGCATATGCAGCAAGTGCATCTGCATTCATAGTAAGAGAAGCGGTGCCGGGCCATGTACCGTCGTCGTTTTTGATAAAGACGTTGTACATAGTCTTTCCGGCGGTATCGGTCTTTGCGGCCTTCTCAGGATCAAGGTAATAGTAGAGAGATGAAGGAGTCTCTAATGAAACCTCCGATTCATAGAAAAGGAAGTTTCCGCTCTTACCTACCGAGCAGAAACCGGTAGATGAACCGTCGTTGTCGTTGAAGTTAAGGTATGCGTCAACATAGTCGGGAATTGTAAGTATTCCGCCTGCAAGACTTCCCTGATGGTTAAAGCCAAGGATGATAGCGTTCTTGTTACCGCCGCCGGTCTGGCTACCGGTTGAGTCAACGTATGCAAACTGGAAGTCTCCGTCACCGGTTGAGTAAATGGTAGTATTGGGAACTGAGCCTGTCAAACCGGGATCACACTCGGGGATATTGGCTCCGTCTGAATAGAATGACTTTACTGCACTGCCGTCTGCGGTAGTCGTTTCCTTAAAGTCTACTGCATATCCGGTATAGTCCTTGTCACCGTATATCTCGTTGTGTACAGAGGCCAGACCGTCATTTACAAATGCGTTTGTAGTCGCATCATAGGTGACATTTCCTTTATAGTCGTTCTGCACTGTATGTGTAAAGCCTGTGCCGTCAGCATTTACCGCAGCGGCAACTTCACCTGCAGGTCTGCTTCCCGCGGGTATCGCAGCAACGGCAACAGCGGACGCGAGGAATATTCCTCCGAGCGTCCGTTTAACTTGCTTCTTTAATCTCAGCTTAGGCTTCTTTGAAGTCAAACTTGCCATATCTTATCTCCTCATAAATTGCTTAAGATCCGTTATCAAGCAAAATCTGAAATTTTATCCGTCAAAGACAGGGGCAATCCCCGGTCAAACTAATCCAATTTGTATATCGGTTTAGCCCCGTCTGATATTTAGGGTAAAAATGAAAATTAATCGATCTTTTTGGCGACTACGACAAATCTTCCGTCCTTCTCCTGATAATCACAGGTTGAAAGGGTGAGAAGTCTGTCTCCGTAGGATGCCGCAACGCCGGTATCGTAGAGGGACATATTCGCCATCTCCTGCATATATGAGGCAAACTCTACCTCGCTGTACGCGTCGATGAACTGATAGTACTTGAAAGCCACTTCCGTTTCTGAATAAACGTGTGACCTGAAGACGTACATAACCTGGTACTTGCCCTCCTCATAAAGGGTGTCAAAGTAAATGTATTTATGATCCTGGTAGTAGCTTTCGTCCTGGTACTTTTCGAGGAGTCCGAACATATTTCCGCTTCTCATATGATGTCCGTAGAGAATAAGGTTTGTGCTGGGCTTTAAAACGTCGCAGGCGCAGTCCATAAATATTGTACCGTTTCGGTCGCTGTTTTGTTTAAGGTCATGGTCAAGATAATACTCGTTGTTGGTAGTCTGGGCTACGGGGAATCCGTCTTTTGCATTCTCCGTAACAGGGTCCATCTTTAGCCAGCCGATGATATTTTTGTTTACAGCAAGAAGATCCTTAAACTTTGGAAGTACGTCAGGAGTCTCCTTCTCTTCATCGTAGTGGATGACAACGCCGCTGTCCGCCGCAGAGCCTGAGGGCTGATTTGAGGCTGTCTCCCCTCTTCCTACGATATTAGAATAGGTCTGGTAGCTGATGGATTTGCGATAGTCGCTTACTGAATAAAAAATAAAAAATCCGATACTTAAAACTCCCACAACGGCCACAGCTATCGTAATTCCTCTGCGGCGCTGTTCCTTCTTTTTAAGCATCTTGCGAGCAAGAGCCTCGATCTCTTTATCATCTGCTGTCGCCGAACTCTTTGACCCCGTTCCTGCGCTTTTTCCCGCTCCGGCTGCAGAGGATCTCGCTCCTCTGTAGCCCAAAGCGTCATTATTTAATCTGTTGTTTACGGAATTTCCCGCCGGCGCAGCCTGCCTGTTTCCGGTAAGCGCCGCGCTCCCGCGGGCTCCGTTTCCCGACGTCGGATTAGCTCTATTTGGTTTACCGTCCTCGGTAATGTATACTTTTCCTGCCATTTTGTCTTTCCGGTAAGTTTTTCTTTATCGGATGCATTTAGCAAAGCCAATTATTTGCAAACGATATTTACGATCTTTCCGGGAACATAGATTTCTTTAAT
>JAFPRD010000253.1:0-1625 GCA_017401005.1 Lachnospiraceae bacterium | reverse complement strand
TTTTGGACCATGGAGATGCCGGAGAGCATATTGTTGAGATAGAGATTGTAGATGCTCCCGAAAAGAGCGAGCTTCCTTTTTATCTTGTAAGCGTCATCGCCTCCGGAAACCCTAAGCCTCTTTATTTAAAGCCCGCTTTTGCTCATACGATCTGGGGCGGGGAAAGACTTCGCACGGACTACGGATATGATGAGCCCGGGGATGATATCGGCGAATGCTGGGGAATCTCTGCGCATAAAAACGGAGAGGGTATAATCGCCTGCGGACAGTTCGCGGGTATGAAACTCAGCGAGCTTTGGGAAAGCCATCCGGAGCTTTTCGGAAATAAGGCGCCTGACGGAAGCAGAAAGCTTCCCTACGACAGATTCCCGCTTCTTACAAAGATCATCGACGCCAAAGCGGATCTTAGTATACAGGTTCATCCGGATGATGAATACGCCAAGGTAAATGAAAACGGCTCTTTCGGTAAGACAGAGTGCTGGTATGTACTTGACTGCCCTGAGGGCGGAAGCCTTGTAATCGGCCATAACGCTAAGGATAAGGCCGAGCTTGAAGATATGATCCGCGGCGGTAAGTGGGATAAATTTATCCGCGAAGTACCGGTTAAAAAGGGAGATTTCATCCAGATTGATCCCGGTACCGTACATGCCATAAAGGGCGGGATACTCCTTCTTGAGACTCAGCAAAACAGCGATATTACCTACAGAGTTTACGACTACGACAGACTCCAGAACGGTAAGCCCCGTGAGCTTCATATAGACAAGAGTATTGATGTTATAACTGTACCCGCAAAGAGCGCCGATGAGGCTGTGGTAAACTTTGCCGAGGCACCGGTTAACGCCGTTACGCAGATGTACTCCTGCAAGTATTACACTGTTTCAAAGGTAAATGTTGACGGATGCGTAGAGTACGAAAACAGGGCTCCTTTCCTTTGCGTAAGCGTACTTGAAGGCGACGGAGAAATAAGCGGCTTTAAGGTCAATAAAGGAAATCATCTTATCCTTCCTTCGGGCTGGGCAAAAGTTTTGTTTTCGGGTAAAATGGAACTTATTATTTCCTATGTGTAAGGAAAGATATACTAACCAAAGGTGATATCAAGGGCAGATTATGAGAGAGACTATACTTAGATACAATAAACCCGCAAAGGACTTTAACGAGGCGCTTCCTATAGGAAACGGACGCATCGGCGGGATGATCTACGGCGGAACTGACCGTGACCTTATCGGGTTAAACGAGGATTCAATCTGGTCCGGAGGCCTACGAAACAGAAACAATCCCGATTCCCAAGAGGGGCTTAAAGAGGTAAGAAAGCTTCTTTTTGAGGGAGATATTCCTGCAGCGGAAAAGCTGGCCTTCGAGACTATGGCAGCAGTCCCCCAAAACAGCAGGCATTATATGCCCTTAGGGGATCTGCAGATTGAATTCCCGGAGGCTGAAAACAGCGATACCTTCGGCAAATTCGGAGAAGAAAAAAAGGAAGGCGAAGAAAAAAGCGTCTCTTCTTACGAAAGAACTCTTGACCTTGAAAGGGCGATTGCTTTTGTCTCCTACGAAAGAGACGGCGTAAAGTACGAGAGAGAGTACTTTGTATCCGCACCGAAAAATGCGCTTTTTGTACATATAAA
>JAFPRD010000022.1:0-1918 GCA_017401005.1 Lachnospiraceae bacterium | reverse complement strand
CTCTGAATATCTTGAAAGAGTTTATCAGCGACATTATGGTGACAAAGACAATCGTACTTACAAGATATCTCAGCTTTATCATAAAGAAGATCTTTACTCTTCCGGCGCTTTCAAGCCTTGCAACCTCGATGATATCCTGAGGTACGCTGGACAAAGCCGCCATAAAAAGGATCATATTGTAACCGATATTTTTCCAGAGGAAAAGGATTACGATTACAACGATCGCAAGATCGGACTTAAGCCAGTCGACACCGGTAACACCGAACTTTGAAAGCACAACGTTAACCGCACCGTTTTGGTCGAACAAAACCTGCCAGATAAGTACGATTGAAGCAACCGGTACCATCATAGGGCTTAGGAGGAATGTTCTAAACTGCGTCCTTAAAGGGATCTTGTTGTCAAGAAGAAGCGCCAAAAGAAGCGAAAGTAAAACCGCCAAAGGCACTGCTATCAATGAAAACACTCCGGTATTCTTGACCGCAGTCTGAAAGGCCGAGTTCATAATAACGTTTTTGTAATTGTAAATTCCAACGAAGTTCTTTCCGAATGGGTTGTCGAGAACCGAATAATAGATAACAACCAGATATGGAACGAAAAAGAACAAAGCGCAGCCGGCCACACTCGGAATAAGGAATATGGTCGAGCCCCACTTTGCTCTAAGCTGATGCTTACTGTATTTTTGCCTCGTTTTTTTAGCTTTGGTACTTGTATTACTCATCTTAAAACTACTCTTCGACTAAAAATGACGTCAAAACGTCAGAAATAGTAAAACACAATTTATTGTTCTCACGCTTTAAACGATAACACAATATAATGAGAAAATACAGTTAAGTTTTCTTAATATGTAAACTAAGAATTAATAATATTTTACAAGATTTTTACTTTTCTGTGCCGCTATGCAAGATTTCCTTCAAATACATTTTACGCATATGGTGATTATGTCTGATCTTGTTGAAAAGTCCGCCGCCTTTGTTGTAAACCCAGTAAGCCTGGATCATAATATCGTAGATAAAAGGAACTTTGTTCTTAACGGTCTTTCCGTAGTAGGTTCCTCCCGCTTCAACGTCCTTTCCGTCATTTTTGATAAACTTGATAAGGTCGTTGTTGCTCTTTATAACTGCTCTTTCGGGGAAATCGGTATGCGCAAGGCCCGCGCAGTTAGCTCTGTGGGCGTCGCTTCCGCCAAATCCGGGAAGGTTGTAGGTTCTTGCAAGATAAGCAGCCTTGTGGTTACTGTCCGCATCCTCGCAGGCATTATACTTTTCAACAAAGTCAAACTGCTTCATAAACATCATCTGCTTATGACGCTTTAAGCTGTTGACAAAGCTCTGGTATCTGATTCCGTAAGGGTGCGCGGGGCCAAGGATTCCCCCGTGGTAATGGACAATATCAATAAGGAGCTTTACGGGCATGCCCTTGATCTCAAGGATCTTTAAATTGATATGGTTTGGCAGGATGCAAAGAATATGTCCCGCGTCAAGGGTATCGTATTCAACTCCTTTAAGAACCGTGAAATCGGGATATTTCTCGTCAAATCCCATCTTTTTGTAGTATCTGTATCCGCCGTAGGAATCGTGGTCCGATACCATCATGCCGTCAAATCCCTTTGAAATAAGGATCTTAATATACTCCTCTATAGGAAGCTTTGCATCAATCGATCCTTCCTTTGTATGACAATGCATGTCAAATTTCATTGTATTTTCTCCATTCTCCGATAGAAGTCTTCGAGTCCGTCTATCCTCAGATAGTAATCCGAGTAGTTGTATCTGCCGGTCCCGCTGTCCCAAAGGCTCATATAGCCTTCAACAACCCCCACCAGTCTTCCTTTCTCATCAAATACGGCTGTGCCGCTCATACCCGCCTCTACGTTATGCGTAGCTTTAAGGCAGCTTGTGGCGTCATCGCAAAATCTTGCTTT
>JAFPRD010000252.1:0-4765 GCA_017401005.1 Lachnospiraceae bacterium | reverse complement strand
TCGATCTTCTCCCCCTTCTTAAGTCTGAGGAGCGCTCCGTGCTGCCAAAGAATGGGAGCAACGTCTGAAACAGTTCCCGTAAGACGCTCGTGACGAGCCTGAAGAGCCTTGTGGCAAAGCTTCATTCTCTCGTCAAAAATCTCCCAGAATCTGTCCAGATTCTTCTCTGCGGAAAGCCCAATATCAACAAGGTTAACCGTAACAACGCCCTGGTTGAAACGTCCGTAGTACTTGGGCTTTCCGTTTTCATCTACGTAAGGAGTAAGGAAGCTTCTGCATCCCATGCAGGTATAGCAATGTCCCTCTCCGTTTTTATCAACCTTGTTCTGGATCATAATCTTTTCAGAGATATAATCGGGAACAAGTCTCTTTGCGGTACATTTAGCGGCGAGCTGTGTAAGATAATAATACTCGCTGTCTTCATGTATATTATCTTCCTCAAGAACGTAAATAAGCTTAGGGAAGGCGGGAGTGATCCAAACTCCTTTTTCGTTCTTAACACCCTCGTAGCGCTGCTTTAACATCTCCTCGATAATAAGGGCAAGGTCCTTTTTCTCCTGAGGATTTCTTGCTTCGTTAAGATACATAAATACAGTAACGAAAGGAGCCTGGCCGTTGGTGGTCATAAGGGTTACAACCTGGTACTGAACCATCTGCACGCCATTCTTAACTTCCTCGCGAAGTCTCTTTTCGGTAATGCGCTCGATGTCCTCGGAGGTAGCGTTTAAGTCTTTTAATTCCTCCGTAACCTGCTCTCTTATCTTGTTACGGCTGACGTCAACAAAAGGAGCAAGGTGAGTAAGGGAAATACTCTGACCGCCGTACTGGCAGGAAGCAACCTGTGCAATGATCTGGGTTGCGATATTACATGCGGTAGAAAAGCTGTGGGGCTTTTCGATCATAGTACCGGAGATAACGGTGCCGTTCTGGAGCATATCCTCGAGATTTACGAGGTCGCAGTTGTGCATATGTTGTGCGAAATAATCGGCGTCATGGAAGTGAATGATTCCCTGCTCATGAGCCTGAGCTATATCGTTGGGGATAAGGAATCTGCGAGTGATATCCTTGCTGACTTCTCCTGCCATATAGTCACGCTGAACGCTTACAATGGTAGGGTTCTTGTTGGAATTCTCCTGCTTTACCTCTTCGTTGTTACACTCGATAAGAGAAAGTATCTGCTCATCGGTAGTATTTGATTTACGGACAAGCTCACGGGTATAACGATAGGTAATATAGTGACGCGCAACCTCGAATGCGCGCTGATTCATTATCTGGTTCTCGACTATATCCTGAATCTCTTCCACGCCAAGAGAACGGTTCATATTCGATACAGCTATCTCAACATCCTCCGCGATACGGCGAATCTGAAGTTCAGTCATCCTTTCGCTGGGAATAACCGAATTGTTCGCTTTTGTAACAGCGGTGATTATTTTTTGGCTGTCGAATTCGACTTCCGCTCCGCTACGCTTAATGATTTTCATGTTAGAATCTCTCTCCTTTTGTATCTTTCCGGCATGGCCGTTAAGTTTACATAATACAGTTCCTATAGGGCAAAAAGTACCTAAATATGCCCTTTCGAGTTATTATTCTAACAAGATATAGTGTCCTTGTAAATATCTGATAACAAAATATTGTGTCGAAAAAGAATAAAAAAGTTTGTGCAAATTGTCAATTGCAACAAACTTTTTTAGCCAAAAACACGTATTATCCGATCTTTTCAAAATAGTCTGTAAGTCGTTCGATCGGAATAGGTTTAGAATATTTATACCCCTGAAGATATTTAGCGCTCATCTCTATGCAGCGCTTTTCGTCATCCTCATTTTCTATTCCCTCATACAATACGGAGTAGTGTACTTCCCGGAACATTCTTGCAAGGTTTGATACCATTGTCCTGTATCTCTCGTCATTTCCGGATGCCATAACAAGGGACCTGTCAAACTTTACTATATCGAAGGGCAGCTCCATGATCCTCTCAAAGTTTGAATATCCTGTTCCGAAATCATCAAGATAGAACTTGATACCGCTGCCTTTCAGTTCATTGATCCTCTTTTTGATAAGTTCAAAATCCTGCTCGTTTTGGGATTCCGTAAGTTCGATCGCCACCTTGTCAAAGGGAACTCCCGAGCTGCCTATTATAGTTTCGACCATTTCGCAAAAGTCACCCGCCCTCATATCGTACACTGAGAAATTTACGGAAATTCTCTTAACGTTATACCCTTTTTCAAGCAGATCCTTTATGGCGCGGCAGGTCTTGGAAAGGATTATCTTCGTAAGCATTCCGATATAATCTTTTTTCTCGGCTATAGGAATAAAGAGATCCGGATAAACCATCCCCATTGCGGGAAGCTGCAAACGCATAAGGGCCTCGGCGGTATCGAATTTTCCGGTCCTGATATTGTAAACCGGCTGGCAATATACAAGTACCCTCGGGTCGTTCAGATCGTTCTTTTTAATGATATCTTCAAGTTCAAAAACGATATACTTGTTTCTTGTGTACCTGTCCACATCCTTTTTTTCGACACGGACTATTGTATTTTGCGGAATCGAATCGTGAATATATCTGACAAAGTTGATATAGTCGATACCGTCCTCAATTCGCTTGTCCATCCCAAAGAAAACTATCTTGTAATCTATCCTATACTGCGGATAAACCATCAAAAACTCGTCCAGCATCCACTGGGATCTTTCCATGTATCCCGGATTTTTATTTATACTTACCACCAGTATCATGTGGCCGCCGGAAATCTGAAACAGCGTAGCCGACTTGAAAAATCTTGTGGAGAAATACCTCACAGCCTGTTGAATCTTTCTCGGGTACTTGCGTCCTTTACCTTCAAAGTCATGCATATACATGCTCATAAAGTAGTATTCCTCGTTTTTTTGCTTCGCAAGTTCCACTAAATCAAAAAAAGCATGTTCGCTGACGGAACCCGTCTCCACATCGTAAGGGCTTGAATGGATATGATACAAAAGAGCATATATCGGAAAAAGGAAGGTAACGGTAGTAAAAGAAGATTGATTATGAAGCTGCTGAACTCCCATTATAACAACAGAAACACCGATGGTTTCCGCCATGCTTATAATGACCTGTTTAATAAATCTGCCTCGGTTTACGAAAACCATCACAGATATCAGAACGACGTAGTAGATATAACCTATCGGGAAAATAGGGAATCCTCTGTGAATGTTAAGATTATCGTCTATGTAAAAGCCAAGGCGCAGATATGTGCCGAAAGTCTCATAGGCAAATATGGCTATCCAGGCTACCGCAGCCGCGTAAAAATACGGCCTTCCCGCCCTCTTGTCTATCCCCAAAACCTCCTTCGCGTAAAGGACATAAAGCCACATAACAGTAAAGAGGCCGATATGATAAGCCGCCCTCGGCATATAGATCAGAAGGTTGTTTATACCTCCAAGATAGTTCATGGCAATATGGTAGAGCAGATTAAAAGCGGCAGATACCGCCAAAGAACCGATAATAAATCGGAGATAAAGAAACGATTTGTTTTTATTTATATACGCGTTATAAATTAAGATAACAAAGACAATGCACGTCGCTATAACGGTAATATCGGCTACGGGAGTATAGTTCTCGTAGTACCTAATAATCTCTGTTCCCATGTAATTGAGCCTCGTACACAAAAGCAAACACACTTTAATTTAGTTTCTTATCTCCGATTATATCACATTCCTTTTTTATTTGCGTCTATTTTCCCGAAATAACAACTCCGTCTACGGCAATATAGGGAATAACAGAATTTCCGTCGCAAACCTGCTCCTTGGAAACGGCACGTATATTCTTGAATATCTCTCCGAGATTACCATTTACCATAGTCTCCGAAACAGCGTACTTTATCTCTCCGTTTTCAACAAGGAAGCTGTTCTTTGCAACTCCCGAGAAATCTCCGTTTGTTCCGGGTTCTCCTCCCGAGAAGCTGCTCATAACAAGGCCCTTATCAACAGACTTTATGATCTCCTCAAGAGATTTTTCACCGGGCTCAACCACAAGATCCCAGCCGGTATTCTTAGTAACCGGTCTGCCGGTTTTTTTCGCAGCGTACAAACCGATACCGTGAGTCTTCAAAACTCCCTTGTCTATAAGAGTTACTTCCTCGGATCTAAAGCCGTCCTGCGTTCCTCTTTCGCCGCAGACAATGCGCTCGTCAAAAGGCTTCTTTGATACCGTGAGCTTGTCACTTACAACCTGCTGTCCCACCTTATCAAGCCAAAGGCTGGTTCCGTCTATGATCACGCTGTCTGACATATAATTTCCCATAAGCATGCTTAAAAACTGCTGCGCAGCGTCGGGTGTAAAGATAACGGTTCCTTCGAATTTGCCTTCGAGGCTCTTGGGGTGCACGCTCTTTACGGTATTTTCGAGGCTCTTTCTGATACCGCCCAGTTCCATAAAGGGCTTGTCCAAATTATCTACCGAGACACCTGCTCCGTTTATACCGCTGTTTTCTCCATTGTCGCTTGCGCTGAACTGAATAACAAAATTGTACTGTCCGGAAAAATCTTCGAATTCGGTTCCGTTAGTATTTCTGGATATCCAATGGTTCTTATCATAGGAGCCGATCGCTGCCATCACAAGTACAGAGGGATATTCTTTTTTGATCGCGTCCAGGCATTCCTGAATGCGCTCAATAAATTTATCCATATCAGGCTCGTAAATACCCTGATTAAATACTTCCTTTCCCTGGTCCGGAGCAATATCATGGCAAGGGTCCTCGGGAGAAGACTGCGCCGCGCCAAGACCATCTTC
>JAFPRD010000251.1:0-8742 GCA_017401005.1 Lachnospiraceae bacterium | reverse complement strand
TTTTTCCTCGGAAATTTCCTTTGTCTTTGTAATCGTCTTTTCTTCGGTAATCTCTTTAACTTTAGAAGTCTCTTTTTCCTCGAAAACAGTATTATCGGTAAAGAACTCTTCAGCTACCTTTGAAGGCTTTTCGGGTTCTTCGCTGTAAAATACCTCTGCGGGCTTTTCTTTAAAAACCGGAGCTGTTTCGGCAGGCTTTTCGCTGTAAACAGAAATTTTTCTTTCGGGATTGTTAGGAACAAGGAAAGGCTCCGGGTTAACTCCCTTCCTTGCTTCCTTTAAGCCTTCCGACTCAGCCTTTTTTATCTCCGAAGGTTTATCGAGGACATGTCCGGGTATCATCTCCCTAGACTTTAAGGTATCAAATATAGCCTCTGAAAGCTTTGCAAAGAATCCGGGTCCGTCGGAAAATCTGACATCCATTTTTGTGGGATGGACATTTACATCCACATTTCCCGGCTCAAGCTCTAAAGATAAAAAGCAAACCGGGAATTTATGAAGCATCAAATACTCCCTGAAGCCTTCCTCTATAGCTCTTGCTATAAGGTTGCTCCTTATAAATCTTCCGTTTATAAAGTAAATCTCAAAGTTTCTGTTTGACCTTACCTGTTCGGGCTTTCCGAGATAACCCGTAATATGAAGATCACCTTTGGTTACATCTATCGGGATAACGGCATTCGCTACTTCTCTTCCGTATATGCGGTAAATAACCTCTTTCATATCTCCGTTTCCGGATGTATGGAATCTTGTCTGCGAACCGATGGTGAACTGAAAAGCTATATCCGGATGAGATAAAGCAAGATGCTCCATAAGGTCCGATATATATCCGCCTTCCGTAACCGCCGATTTCAGGAATTTCTTGCGTACCGGGGTGTTGTAAAATATATTTCTTACAAAAAAGGTGGTTCCGTTCGGGGCACCGACTTCCTCACAGTTTTTCTCTGTCGCACCCTCCAAAACTATCCTCGTTCCAACAAGGTCGCTTTCTGTTTTGGTAATCACTTCAAGCATCGAGACTGCCGCTATCGAAGATAATGCTTCACCTCTAAATCCTAGGCTTGTAACCTTTGAAAGGTCCTCCGATGAGCTTATCTTGCTGGTGGCATGCCTAAGGAAAGCTGTCCGAAGTTCCTTTGAAGGAATACCGCATCCATTGTCGCTGACTCTGATGTAGGAAATACCGCCGTCCTTTATCTCGACCGTTATGGCGTTTGCCCCTGCGTCAATTGAGTTCTCAACCAACTCTTTTACAACGCTCGAAGGCCTTTCAACAACCTCTCCGGCGGCAATCTTATCTATAGTTTCGTTGTCCAATACTTGAATAGGCATTTATTACTTATCCCCAAAACTGAATCTGTTGTTTATCTTATTTTGAAGCTTATATAAAGTATTTAAAGCATCAAGAGGAGTCAGCGTAGAAATATTGATCTCCGCAAGTTCCTTTAATACGTCTTCATCCTTAACCGTCTCGAAAAAGCTCATCTGTCCAAGGTCAACATCATCGGGTTTTTCGATTTTTTTCTTGACCTTCTCACCGCTTTTTATGCTGATGGCCTGAATCTTTTCGGTAATATCGTTATCCGAAAGCTGGTCGGCTATCTCTTTTGCTCTGTCGATGACCATATCGGGAACTCCCGCAAGTCTCGCCACCTGAATGCCATAGCTTCTGTCGGCGCCGCCCTTAATGATCTTTCTTAAAAAGACTATATCATCACCGGATTCTCTTACGGCAACACAATAGTTGTTTACATTGCTGATCTTTCCTTCAAGCTCCGTAAGTTCATGGTAATGTGTGGCAAAAAGCGTCCTTGCTCCTAAGATATTGGTATTTGATATATGCTCGATTACAGCCCATGCAATAGAAAGTCCGTCAAAGGTTGAAGTACCTCTTCCTATCTCATCCAGTATCAAAAGGCTTTTGGACGTTGCGTTTCTAAGGATATTTGAGACTTCATTCATCTCAACCATAAACGTTGACTGACCGCTTGCGAGATCGTCCGAAGCCCCGACTCTCGTAAAGATTCTGTCCACAATACCGATATTTGCGCTCTTTGCAGGTACAAAACAGCCTATCTGTGCCATAAGAACTATAAGAGCGCTCTGACGCATATAAGTTGATTTACCCGCCATATTGGGGCCGGTTATGATGCTTATGCAGTTGTTCTTTGTATCGAGATAGGTGTCGTTTTCAACAAAGAGCCCGCCATTTAACATCTGTTCAACAACAGGGTGCCTTCCGTCCTTGATATCGATGATGCCTTTATCGTTAAGCTTTGGTCTTACGTATCTGTTTTTTTCGGAAACATAAGCCATGCTTGCGAGCATATCAAGCTCAGCTACCGCTTTAGCCGTCTTTTGGATCCTCTCCATCTCAGCGCCGATTGAATCTCTGATCTCGCAAAAGATGTCATGCTCAAGCCTAAGGAGCTTATCTTCGGAATTTAAGATGGCATCCTCAAGTTCATTAAGCTTAGCGGTAGAGAATCTTTCCGCATTGGTAAGGGTCTGCCGCCTGATGAAGTAATCGGGCACCATATCGGTGTACATATTTGTAACCTCAAAATAGTATCCGAAAGCCCTGTGGTACTTGATTTTTAAGCTCTTAATTCCCGTCTTTTCTCTTTCTTCCTCTTCGTAGGCTGCAAGCCAGTTCTTGCCTTCGTTTTTGGCAACGCGAAGCCTGTCTACGTCTTCGGAAAAGCCGTCCTTTATAATTCCTCCGTCATGTAAAGATAAAGGCGCATCCTCGCTGATAGCTCTTTCTATAAGTCCGGAAATATCCTCGAGAGAATCAATCTCTTCGTCTACTTCCTTCATAGTATCGCTGCTAAGGTCCTTTAAGGCTATCTTTATCTGAGGAAGCATAGAAAGGGAGTTCTTAAAAGCCAAAAGATCCTTGGGATTCGCTGTTTTAAAAGCAACTCTTCCCAGAAGCCTTTCAAGGTCGTAGATCGGATTAAGGTATTCTCTTATCTCATCCCTTGATATGGCGTGAGCATTAAGGTCTTCTATGGCATCAAGCCTTTTGTTCATCTCGTCTATATCAATAAGGGGCTGTTCTATCGTAGACCTTAAAAGTCTTCCGCCCATTGCGGTCTTTGTCTTATCAAGTACCCAAAGCAGGGAACCTCTCTTTTGCTTTTCACGAAGAGTTTCGGTAAGCTCAAGGTTTCTTCTTGTGGAAGAATCGATTAGCATATACTTACTTGATACGTAAGGGGTTAAATGCGTAATATGCGAAAGCTCTGTCTTTTGCGTATCGTAAAGGTACTTAAGAAGAGAGCCGGCAGCTATAATTCCGTAAGAAAAGTCCTCTACTCCAAGGCCCACAAGCGAGCTTGCTTTAAAATGCTCTGTGAGCAGATTCTTGCAAAATGTATCGTCAAAAAGATGTGAATCAAGGGTTGTAAAAGGAATATGCAGCCTTTCTTTCAGATCGTTGATAAAATCCCCGCAAAGATAAAAGGACTCGTTGCAGGTAATCTCGCTGGGCTCAAATTTTGCAATCTCATCCCGAAGCTTTGAAAGATCCTCAACTTCTGTAAGGAAAAAGTCTCCGGTAGAAACGTCTGAAACCGCAATTCCTATCTTACTGTCCGAATAATAAATACCAAGACAGTAATTGTTTTTATTGGATTCAAGGCTTGCAATGTTGGTATTTGTGCCGGGGGTAACGATCCTTATAACTTCTCTTTTTACAAGGCCTTTTGCAAGCTTGGGATCTTCTACCTGCTCGCAGATTGCCACCTTGTATCCTCTTGATACGAGCCTGGGAAGATATGAATCAACGGCATGAAAAGGGATACCGCACATCGGAGCTCTCTCGTCAAGGCCGCAGCTTTTACCCGTAAGAGTAAGCTCAAGCTCCTTAGATACAAGTTCGGCGTCTTCAAAAAACATCTCATAGAAATCACCGAGTCTGTAAAAAAGGATGCAATCCTTGTACTCCTTTTTAGTCTCAAGGTACTTTTGCATCATCGGTGACAGTTTACTGATTTCTTCATCTGTAAGCATAATTCTTCATCCAAATATTTAAAATAATCTCAAAAAAACAATAACCATGCGTACTAAATTTAGTACATACATGGTTATTTTACCGCAAAATATTGTATTTGTATATAAATAAATACACTTAAAACCCTTGTAAAAACAAGAATTTTTATCAAGACTTAAAAGCCCCTGTCATTCGGAAACGGCTTCCCCGAGATAATAAAATCCCTTGCATTCATTAAGCTTAACGTTTACATACTTCCCAACAAGGTCAGCACTTCCCGGGAAATGAACGATGATGTTGTTCGAAAGCCTTCCGGTAACCAGGCTCTCGTCATTTTCATTGACTTCCTCAACGAGTGCTTCCATCACGCGACCTTCAAATCTAGAGCTTTGCTTCTTGGCGTACTTTTGTACCTCCGCAAGAACTCTGTCAAACTGCTTATGGCTCTCTTCTTCAGGAACCTGATTCTCCATAGCGGCAGCAGGCGTACCCGTCCTCTTAGAGTAAATGAAAGTAAAGGCGTTGTCATATTCAACGCGGCGGATAACGTCGATCGTCTCATCCACATCTTCGGGAGTCTCTCCGGGGAAACCGATAATAATATCCGTCGTAATGGATACATCAGGAATCTCGCGCCTAATCTTTTCAGCCACCTCAAGATATCTTTCCTTGTCATAGCATCTGTTCATAGCCTTAAGGATCCTTGAGGATCCCGACTGAAGCGGTAAATGAATATGTCTGCAGATCTTAGTTGAATTCTTTATTGTTTCAATAAGTTCATCTGAAAGATCCTTTGGATGAGAAGTCATAAAACGGATTCTTTTGATTCCCTCTATCTTTTCAACTTCTCTTAAAAGCTCAGGGAAGGAAATCGGATCCTCAAGACCTCTGCCGTAGGAGTTAACGTTTTGTCCAAGGAGCATAACCTCGGAAACTCCTTCCGAAACAAGTCTCTCGCACTCTTTGATAATCTCCTTCGGCTCTCTGCTTCTTTCGCGTCCTCTGACGTAAGGGACGATACAGTAAGTACAGAAATTGTTGCATCCAAACATAATATTTACGCCGGATTTAAAAGGATATTTTCTTTTAGTGGGTAAGTTTTCCTCAATCTCGTCAGGCTTATTCCAAATGTCGATGATCTGTCCGTCCTGTGAAAGGCAGCTGACAAGATACTCCGGAAACTTATAAAGATTATGGGTACCGAAAACAAGATCCACAAATCTGTAGGTCTTTTTAATCTTCTCGATAACCGTCGGCTCCTGCATCATACAGCCGCAAAGAGCAATCTTCATATGGGGATTTTTCTTTTTAAGACCTCCCACATATCCGAGTCTTCCGTAAACACGCTGATTAGCGTTGTCTCTAACGGTACATGTATTGTAAATAACAAAATCCGCAGATTCTTCTTCAATAATCAAAAAGCCTGCCTGTATTAATATACCGGTAAGCTTTTCGGAATCACGTGCATTCATCTGACAACCAAATGTAACAACGCACGCCGTAGGAACTCTTCCGAGCTTTTCCTTAAGCTCCGAAACAAGTTCCCTTGCTCTTTGAATTGAATCTGTCATCAAAGAACTGTCCATTTATCTGATATCTCCCATAAAGAATAAAGCAATAAGGCTGGGGCCCGTGTGTCCGCCGATCACGGGGCTTAAGTTGTTGATCATGCAGTTTTCAAATCCGAAGCGCTCTTTGATCATATCTCTTAAAAGCTCTGCATCTTCAAGACAATCGCCGTGATTAATCATGATCATCTCTTTGTTAAGATCCTTATGACTTCCCATCTTCTCGTCCATAAGCTCAAGAAGTCCGGCCAAAGCTTTTTTACGTCCTCTTACCTTATCTACGGATACAAGCTTTCCTTCGTAGTTAACATGTAAAAGGGGTTTGATTGAAGCAAGGGTTCCGAGGAATGCGCTTGTCTTTGAAACACGTCCGCCTCTCCAGAGGTCGAAAAGATTATCCACTGTAAAGAGGTGAACCATATTCATTTTATTGGATTCGATCCAATCGGCAACTTCTCTTAAAGACTTGCCCTCTTTCCACATTTTGTTGCAGTAGTAAAGTAAGAGTCCCTGTCCCATTGCGGCGCTTAATGTATCCACAACGATGATCTTGACCTCGGGATGCTCGTCCATGATCTCCTCAGCGGCAATACGGGCACTGTTTACAGTTCCGGAAAGACCCGAAGAAAATCCGACATATAAAATCTCTTTATATTCACCGATATATTCTTCAAAAAACGCCTTGGCCTCCTGAGGATTAACCTGTGAAGTGGTGGGTTTTGCTCCGTTCCTCATACGAGCGTAGAAATCGGATGCGTCGATTTTTTTATCCTTGCCCCAGACAACCTCACCGTCAATAAAACAAGTAAGATTGATAACACCAATTTCATTTTCCTCGTAAAAGCTTTCAGGAAGGTCACAAGAACTGTCGGTTAATAATTTCCACATAAAAAACTCCTTTTTATAGGGCTTGCTAAGCCGAGCCCAAAACACATAAGTAAACCTGTAAGACTATAACATAAATACGTTAAAAAAACAACAATCTGCTATTTAGAGGTACTTCCGAAGCCACCGTTTCTTACTCCCGTGGCATCGTCATCTTCCGTAACACCGTACTGCAGGAAAATACCCTGTGAAAATGCATCTCCTTCTCCTATCTCAACGCTCTTTCCTTCATTGGAATCGTTTGTTATCTTTACAAAGATATGTCCCTCATTGTCGGATCCGTAATAATCGCTGTCTACTACGCCCACAGTATTGTTAAGCTGCAGTCTGTATTTAAATCCGAGACCGCTTCTCGGGAATATAAAAAGCGCGTAGTCATCATTAATGCGGCATCTGATTCCCGTCGGTATTTTTATGGTCTCGCCGGGATTAAGTTTAAAGCTTACGGTAGAATAAATATCATACCCTGCAGAAAATGCCGTTGCCCTCTTCGGGAGCTTTATCCTGTCATAAACATCCGCTAAAGCGGAATCCGAAAGACCAAAGTCCCCCATATCCTTTTTAAACTGCTCAAAAGAAACCTTTTCAAATTTTGCTACTGCTTTCATATTCTCTCCTTAGTCATTTCGTTTAATCTGATTACCCTTTGGTTAGTAGATCCCGCCCATTCGTATTTATTGTCCTTCAGACTCTCCACAAACTTTCCGTCTACAAGAACGTCAATGTACTTTAAATGTTCAAGGTCTTTAACCTCTTCGTATGTATATCCGGTATAGCACCAAACCGTCTTTTGGGGAAATAAAGCCTTTACTTCCTTAAGAAGTCCCAGTACATCAGATCTGTTTCCGGGAAATAACGGATCTCCGCCGCTTAAGGTAAGTCCGCTTATATAATCTCTCCCGAGGATCTCAAAGAGCTCTTCCCTCGCCTTATCGTCAAAGATAAGCCCGTCATCGGGGTCCCAGGTAACAGGGTTTTGGCATCCGGGGCAGGCATGCTCGCAACCTGATACCCAAAGGACCGCTCTAAGCCCGTCCCCGTTTTTCATATCATCTTTTGTTATATCATGATATCTCATCAAAATAGTTCCTGTTTATCTACATAGATTTTCTGTCGGCTATTTCCGCCATCTTTGCGCTGTTAAGCCTTGTGTCGCCGTGAACTCTCGAATAAGACAGATATCCGTTCATCCTCTCAATCTTGGTAAGGTTTCTGCTTCCGCATTTAGGGCAGACATCCATCTCAAGCTCTTCGTGGCCGCAGTCATCGCAATACGCAAGGGACATATTCACGCCCTCGTAGAAACCAAGCTTCATAGCCCGTCTTATAAGAGTTCTGATGGCTTCGATATTATAGCTTATAGGATATTTGACGTACTGGATCTTGCCACCGTTAAAAAGATCCCAAAATCTCTTTTCATAATCCTGTTTCTCAATGGGCGTAATGTCCTCGGAAACATGGCAGTGAAAACTGTTTGAAACGTAAGGCTTATCCGATACGCCTTCCACGATACCGTAGATGTTTCTAAACTGCGTAATCTGCAGGCCGCAAAGATTCTCCGCAGGCGTTCCGTAAATTGCGTAAAGATTTCCGTCTGCTTCCTTGAACTCCGAGACTCTCTTGTTTATATGCTCCATAACTTCAAGGGCAAAAGCTCCGTCCTCTACGAGGGATTTGCCGTTATAAAGCTCCTGAAGTTCATTAAGAGCCGTTATTCCGAAAGAAGCCGTGGCCACCTTTAAGATGGGCTTTATCTTGTCGTGAAGCCCCAAATGGCCTCCGTAGAATCCTCCCTCGCAGTAAGCAAGAGGGTTTGTGGAAGCCGTCATCTCGCCAAGGTATGCGTATGTCCTTATATGGATCTGACGGATCATCTCAAGATAATAATCAAGTACGGTATAAAAATCCTTGTTTTCTTTTCTTGCTTTGGCAAGGATCATCGGAAGGTGAAGGGATACCACACCTATATTAAAACGTCCTATAAATACAGGCTCGTCGGAATCATCCGCCGGGTGAATTCCACCTCTTTTAAAGTAAGGCGAAAGGAATGCTCTGCATCCCATAGGAGAGATTACCTGACCGTATTTTTGATAAATCGATGCAACATATCCTTCTCCGGAAAGAGAAAGCCAGTCGGGGTACATTGACCTTGAAGAGCACTCTACTCCCGCTTCAAATACGTCTTCGAGAGGGCATCCTTTTCCGTGAAGTTTTTCATCGTAAAGGAAAACTATCTTCGGGAAAAGAACAGGCTTTTTATGCCCTTTCTTTCCTTGTCCGTTTTTACGAACGTTA
>JAFPRD010000250.1:0-8293 GCA_017401005.1 Lachnospiraceae bacterium | reverse complement strand
ATTACTGCTCTGCCCATCTGCTCAACTTCAAGAGTATAGTTAGAAGCAGCGATCACCTTCAGCTCTTTTGTATTCCATTCATAGTTGGAAGGTTTCGTAGTAAGCTTATAGGAAATCTCGCCTTCCTGGTTGTACTCGTAATCCGCGCGTATAAATCCCTTAGAGCCGTGAATATAAAGCCTGTCGTAACGGTCGGCCGAATCTTTTCCGAGGAGCATTCCCGCGTGAAAAGAAGCTCTTACGCCGTTTTTAAATTTCAAAAGGACAGACGCCAGATGGTCAACCTTATCTTCGTAGAATTCAGCATCCGCCTTGATATAATCAATCTCGGAATCTATAAGGCTAAGGATCATAGTAGAGCTGTAACAGCCCACATCGTAGATTCCTCCGCCTCCATGCTCTTTATGGAGCCTAAAATCACTTGTAAAATCCTGGATAAGGAAAGCCGTATCGATATAATCCACCTCTCCTATTTCTCCGGAAGCAATGATCCTTTTAAGCTCGGCAATAAAAGGGCTGTGAAGATAAGCGTATGCCTCCATAAGATACACGCCGTTATCCTTTGCCGCCTTAAACATCTTTCTAAGTTCAGTCTCGTTTAAAGCTATGGGCTTTTCGCAAAGAACATGCTTTCCGGCATTAAGCGCCTTAACTACCCATTCAAGATGAATATCATTGGGAAGGGGAACATAAACCGCCTGTACCTCGGAATCGTTTAAAAGAGCATCATATCCTTCATACGCCTTTTCAAAACCGAAGCGTTCTTTAAACTCCTGCGCCTTTTTAAGACTTCTTCCGGCGATGGCATAAAGCTCGCAGTTTTCCGCCTTTTGCATTCCGGGTATTGTACATCCCGCAGCTATCCCTGCAGTACCCATAACACCCCATTTAATCTTTTTTTCCACTAAAGCCTCCTTATCTACAAAAAACGCGCCCTTTTATTCGAAGGACGCGCTGAAAAATCATAATGAAAATTATCTGTGGTTAGCCTTAAGATCGTTACACTTTGCGATAAACTCATCAAGAGTCATCTCAGTTGTCTCGTCGGTATCACGGTCACGGGCAGAAACAGTTCCGGCCTCGGTCTCCTTCTCGCCAAGGATGAGCATATAAGGAACTCTGTCTTCCTGACGGGCTGCACGGATCTTGTAACCAACCTTCTCATTTGAAGCGTCGACCTCGGTACGGATTCCGGCTGCATCAAGAGCCTCGTATACCTTGTTTGCGTAGTCAAGATGCTTCTCGGATACGGGGATAACCTTTACCTGTACGGGAGCTACCCAGAAGGGGAACTTACCCTTTGTCTCTTCGATGAGGTAAGCCATGAATCTGTCGAGGGATCCAAGGATTGCTCTGTGAAGGACGACAGGTGTCT
The DNA here is from genome assembly GCA_017401005.1 of Lachnospiraceae bacterium. Taxonomy (GTDB): domain Bacteria; phylum Bacillota; class Clostridia; order Lachnospirales; family Lachnospiraceae; genus AC2028. The sequence continues at coordinate 6,918 of JAFPRD010000250.1, read as the reverse complement.
GCTCGTTAGAGTTTGAATCGATATACTTAAGGTCAAACTTCATAGGGAGACAGAAGTCAAGCTGACAGGTTGAAAGGGTGTACTCGGCACCTACAGCGGGCTTAACGTTAACATCAAGCTTAGGTCCGTAGAATGCAGCCTCACCGATTTCCTCGGTATAGTCGATATGAAGATCATTGAGAACCTGCCTCAATGCGTCCTCAGCCTTGTTCCACATCTCGTCATCGTCGTGGTACTTCTTTTTGTCAGCGGGGTCGCGGAGCGAAAGTACGCAGCGATAATCGGTAATATTAAAGTCCTTGTATACATCAAAGATAAGGTCAACTACAGACTTAACCTCAGCCTCGATCTGGTCGGGAGTAACGAAAAGGTGGGCATCGTTCTGGCAGAAGTGACGACCTCTCTCGATTCCCTTTAATGTTCCGCTGGCCTCGAATCTGAAGTCGTGCGCGATCTCACCGATTCTGATAGGAAGCTGACGATATGAACGGGGCTTGTTAGCGTAGATCATCATATGATGAGGGCAGTTCATGGGACGGAGTACGAAAGACTCTCCCTCAACTTCCATAGCGGGGAACATATTGTCCTTGTAATGATCCCAGTGTCCGGAAGTCTTGTAAAGCTCAACGCTTCCTACGCAGGGAGTCATAACATGCTGATATCCAAGCTTACGCTCTTTTTCTTTGATGTAATTTTCAAGCTCCTGCCAAACGGTGTATCCCTTGGGAAGGAACATGGGAAGTCCGCGACCTACGAGATTGTCGGTCATAAAGAGTCCCATCTCCTTACCGATCTTACGATGGTCACGGGCTCTGGCCTCTTCCATCTCCTTCTCGTATGCTTCAAGCTCTTCCTTTGAACCGAATGCAACACCGTTGATACGGGTAAGCATCTTGTTCTCGGAATTGTTCTTCCAGTAAGCTCCGGAGATACCGGTAAGCTTAAATGCCTTTAAAGCCTTTGTGTAGCAGATATGAGGGCCTACGCACATATCGATGTACTCGCCCTGCTGATAGAAGCTGATAACAGCATCATCGGGAAGATCTCCGATATGCTCAACCTTGTAGAGCTCTCCTCTTTCCTGCATAAGCTTAACGGACTCTTCGCGGGAAAGGATAAATGACTTAAAGGGAAGATTCTCTTTAACGATCTTTTGCATCTCAGCTTCGATCTTGGGAAAATCTTCATCGGAAATTACTGTATCTCCAAGGTCGATATCGTAATAAAATCCTTTTTCTGTGGCGGGACCGTATGCGAAATGTGCCTCCGGATATAATCTCTTAACCGCCTGCGCCAAAATATGCGCTGCACTGTGACGAATGATATGAAGCTCTTCTTCGGGGCTGCACTCACCGTTAGTGCCGTTATTGTAAACAACCTTCATCAGTAATTCCTCCTAAATACATGTGCTGTACATGTTAAATAAAATCAAAAAATCAGTAATCTTCATTTTAATACGCTATGCTAAAAAAGTAAAGCCTTGCAGCGCTTTTCTTAAGGCCATCCCCAGCTCTGTGACGAACTTGAGCTTGAGCTCGAACTCGACGAGGAGCTAGAACTAGAACTCGAGGAGCTCGAACTCGAGCTTGATGAACTGGAGCTTGACGCGCTTCCGTCACCGGAAACCCAGGTCTGGGTTGATGTACTCGTTGATCCGTCCCCAGTCGCAGTTGCCGTTGCGCTCGCCGAAGCGTTTCCATCCGCTATAGTGGATGTGGATGTCGACGTACCTCCCTGAGATTCATCGTGATCGTAATCGTAGCTTCCACCGCTATTATCATCCGGCGGATTGGGAACAGGTGTCGGAGTCGGCGTAGGTGTAGGCGCTGGTGTAGGCTCAGGTTCCGGAGTAGGTTCAGGCTGTGGCTCAGGTTCGGGTTCGGGCTCGGGCTGTGGCTGCGGCTCGGGCTCGGGAGTAGGCTGTGGCTCAGGCTCATAATCGTCAACGCCTCCAAAATCCGTACCATACCGGTCGCCGCCAAAATATCCGTAATAGCTCGCATAGGTTCCGTAAGCCATTGGAATTCTGTTTGAAATCGCAAGTCTGTACCTTGACTGTGACATGTATTCATCGGTCACATTAAAATAGTCGTAGTAAAAAACTCCGGGCGGATTGCCATAAGGATCGTCCCAGGTGCAGTCATCAAGGTAGTACTCTCCGCTAAGAAGAACAAGGTTCCATGCGTGAAGTTCTCCCGCATAACCGACTACCATAGCGCATGGAATACCCATCTTCTGCATAAGGTATGAAAAAGCCTGTGAATATCCGGCACATACCGTCTGCCTTAAGACAAACGCGCTGTATGCATCCTGATCAAGGCTGTTCGCCTGATACGTAGTGTATTCGATGAGATAGTCATGCGCATATTTAGACATCTCGATATCGTTGGGCAGCTTACTCATTTCGGCCAGTACAGGCTTTGTCACAGATTCAACCTCCGCCTTTGTTCCCGCAATATCATTTACAAGATAATTGTACAACGGGATAAAAGATGTAACATAACCATTGGCATCATAATAATACGAGTATCCCGGATTAACCCAGAAAAGATCCGGGTGATCGTAAAGAACGCAGTAATAGATCGTATCAAGGTCTGAGGGAGTTATGGCCATAGGAAGGGCAATGTTTGTATACCCCGCAGCAAGTCCCGCGTGGATCGTATCATATATACCGACTCCGGCTTCGGGAAGCGTATTTCTGTAGATGTAAAAATCAGAGCCGAGTGCCTTTCCCTCATAGCTTGTGCCGAGAGTCTGAGGCTTAACAGATACAGACCTTTTCGGATTTGGGTCCGGGTCCTCTAAGGCAACTACTTCGCCAATTATAAGTCCGGTGCCTCTTTTTAGGCCGTCGTCCGAAGATGCGGTCGTAAACTCTCCAACTAATCCGCATCCCGTTAAGGATGCAGATAATACTAACAATATGATAATTGCGGACAGGATTCTTTTTTTCATATTTTCACCTACGGCAAAATCAAAAAACAAAGGTCCACGTTAAAAATACTTTTTTCTAAAGGCATCAATCCATGTTATAGGCATTTCTTTCTTCCTTAGAGAGAACGGCTCCTGCAAACTCTTTCTTTGCCATTTCTATAAGCGTCTTGTAATCCTTGTAGTAAATTCTTCCGGTACTGCGTGAGTTCGGCAGGTAAAACGCCTTGTTCGCTATCGAGAAAAAGATCGTGTTATTCCCGGATAAATCAGCCAGGAGCGCAAAGTCCCTCTCTTCCAAAACCAGCGATTTAAGGCTTGCGATGACTGCCAGCAGCCCTTCCCCTTCTTTAACGCTCTTTATCATACCAAGGATCTGAATACTTTGTTTATTTTCATGTTCCTTATAGTCTCTTATCTTTACGAGATAATTTCCGCCCTCTGCAAGAATGTATCCGTCATTCTTTATGAATGTGATGAAACCGTTGGTCCCTACTTCCAGCGGCTGCTCATCGATGATTTCTTCCGTCACCGTATCAAACACTCTTACACTTCCGTCGAAGCACCCAAGGGCCAAATACTTTCCGTCCGAGCTTACCGCTATAGATTTGGACATTCTCGCATCATCGCTCTGCCTAAGAAGCTCGTTTTCATACTCCGTCATAGTTTTGTTTTCAATATCAATCTTGAAAACATGACGCTTGGAAACAGAAATATAAATATACTTTCCATCCTCGGAGACACAAGCGTTTAGTATGGAGTTGCCGTCTAAAGCTTCCGGCCTGTTAAGGATAAATACAGGCTCGCACTTTTCTGTATCCGCAAGTATCATGGAAAAGCCGGACCAGACAAGTGCATACTTTTTGTTCTTTGTAATATATCCGTCCGAGGAATAGAACATATCTAAACAATCATCGTAAGCAAAGGATTTCTCCTCTTTCGTTTCGAGGTCAAAGGTTCTAAAGGACTTAGTATCAAGGTCTATCAGCACATCCCCGTCCGTTTCCATTGCCCTTGGTATTACCGAGTCAAAGCTGTCTATCGTATAAAGCGTATTTCCATCTTTGTCGCCAACAACATATGTATCATTATCGTAATTTTTATATATCAGGTATTTTCCGTCTTCCGTTATCTGTGTCAGATAATTCTCATCTTCGGTAGAACGGATTATCTCATAATCCTCCGCAATATGCCTCTTTAACAAGAAAATTTCCGAACTTCTTTCTTCACAGAGCGCTATATAGTACCCAAGACCGACAGCATCTTTAATAGCTTTATGATTTGCTATGTTTCGTCCCGTGAACGTACCTGTCCTGAAGTCAACCTCCATGATCTGTCCGTCTTCCAGAATGCCAAATCCCTGGCTGTTTCCGACATACTGTATTATCTGGCTTAATGCACCGGGAAAATATAAAGTACTTAAAAGCTCACCCGTCGATTCGTCGTAAGTATACGCTTCCATTCCGTGTGCGAAAACAATATCACAATGTTCTACACCGTCTTCCGTATAAGGACGGGCTTTAAGTATGGTGCTGTACCACATCGATCCGATTTCATCATACTCAAACTCTTTACTCCACGTATATGTTGCCGTTTCCGTATCGAGAACACTGAGTGTCAATTTTGAGCTTGAAATATCAAGGCCCGGCACATACACAAAAGCGAAATCATCAGATTCGAGCGCTTGCACTTCCCTTATGCTTTCATCCGGAGTTTCTATAATTCTGCCCGACATTTCGTCCATATCAAAGAGGATTGCCTCTTTAGGCTGTTCTCCCAAGAGATGTGTACATGCATACAGATATTTTCCACTCTTGGAAAAGATGCATTCATAACCCAAAGTGCGGTCCTGGGGGCTATCAATAGTACCGGTAATCTCTCCTCTCTTAATATCTATAACGTCAACAACCGTGTTTTTTTCTTCTAACGCTGCGGCAAGCCTCTCGTAGACGTCTTCAATATAAACCTCAACCGTAGTAACAAGGGCTGCTCTGCCCCTTACGGTATCTATCGCGCAGGCGCGTATCTCTCCTCTGTCTTCAAGTTCCTCTCCCGTCTTTAAGCTGTAGATAAGGTTTCCGTCATAATCGTACTTATAAAAGGCATCGTTGCTGCAAACATACACTCCCTCGCTGTCGGCATCGAAAGCGATAACCTTTTGAGCGGAGTTACCTTCTCCCAGAACAGAATGAATCTTTACTTTCAGATTAAAGTTTTCCGTATCCCAGACATATACATTCTGGCTGCTGTCAAGAACAAGAAATGCAGATTTATCAGCATTTCTCTTCACCTCTTTAATGCTTTGATCAACCCTGATAGAACGGTCGAAGGAATAATAATCCTCGGAAGCGTACGCATAAAGAGACTGCGCAAGGGCGTACTCCGCCTCTCCGACGTAAGGCCTGTCATTTTCCTCCGAAGGCAGAGCCTCCATAGCAACAAGGGCGGCATCCTGTCTCCTACCTTCTGATAAAAGAGAAAGAGATTTCTCGGCGTAAAAGCGTGCCTGATTTTCCTGTTTTTCGCGGTATTCTTTTAATATATCTTCTGCCAGCTTTGTCTTTTCATCAGCAAGCTGAGTTTTTTCTTCGGCAAGAAGCGCCTTTTCATCAGCAAGAGCCTTCATCTTGGCTGCAACATTCGCGTTGTATACACCGAAAGCGGCTCCCGCAAGGGCAACGACTGCCGCACCTGAAGAAACGAGTGAAATTGTTCTCCTTATAATACGCTCTCTGTGGCGCTGCCTTAGATCGTCGTAAGAGCAGCCCAGAACAGGAGCTGCAAGCCTTAAGATCTCTGTCTTAAACTTTTTGTTTCTCTCTTTGGAATTCTCTCCGCGAATATCAGCGGCCAGAGGCTCCACGGGCTTTCCGTTTTCATCCTTTAAAAGAAGCTCGGGAAAGCTCTCATCCGGCTCGCCCTCAATAAGAACTGCAAGGATATGATCCCTTCCGTGCATGGAGATAAAGGTCTCTATCTCCTTTTGAACCCAGTAGGATTCAGGAGTATTGGGGGAGCAGATTACAATAAGCCACTCGGACTCCTTTAAAGCCCCCGAGATATTGTCGTTAAGGTCGCTTCCGATAGGAAGCTCTTCCTGGTCCCTGAAAACTCTCTGAATTTTCTTTTTTCCGGTCTTTTTCTTTACAGCCCCGGGAACATGATAGGTTTCAAGACCTGTATGAACCTTCTTAGCCATCTCCATATCAAGCGGGGTATGTCTGTAACTTATAAATGCATCGTATCTCATTTTCTCTCTTTTCCTTACTTTTAAGCTTTACGGTAAGTCTTCTCAAAAATATCTTTGGCGATTATGTATATATCCGAAAGGTCGTCGCATCTTACCGCCATATAATCCCCGGGGATGCCAAGATAATACTTGTCGGGATCCCAGGTTGTAAAAATCTTTACTCTGTGGTCAAGCGCTCTTGCGTATATTCCCTCTCCGCCTCCGGCTACGCAGCTTTTAGCTTTGGAGAGAAGTTCAAATCTCTTTCCGGTCTCAGAATCGATGATAACCGGCGGATATTCCCCCGGAAACTCGTAAGGCTTATCGCAAGAAGTATAGGAGCGCTCAAATTTAGCTTTCTTTATCGGGTAAATCTCACCCGCAACATTTATTATGATATATGTATCCTCGTCAACTACGGTATCAATATCGCCTTCAAGAGTACGGATAAGGACCTTGCTTCCTGCCGGAGCGACATCCGCCGCACGCACATACCCGACGGTTACTTCATGTTTCATATATTTTTCGTATTTGGAAACATCCTCTTTATTAACTCCGGCGTACTTTATTTCAGAGGTAGCGAAGTATTCGTCCATCCGATCTTTCATAAGCTTATCGAGGCTCTCCGTCTCGTATGGAATGCCCTTTTGCTCGATAAGGTCCTTTTTAAGGAAGCCGCCGGCCTTTATAAGATGGCCGCCACCGCCGCCTAGTCCGTCCGCTATAAATCCCGCAAGCTCACTGGCCTTAACCTCCTT